>JAYEOD010000505.1:0-8154 GCA_034722575.1 Bacteroidota bacterium
GCGGTTGCGAGAATCCCTTTTTTAGTAATGTTTGTACTTTTATTTGTATTGATAAAGTTGACAGAGCGGTTTTGATACCTTTGTTTAACAATCCACTTGTTACAAGGTTTGTGTTGTCAGCATAAAGAACAATTTCCGGAGCATCGCTCTTATAAACATCTTTTTCAGTGTTTTTTGGGATGTAGAGAAAAGCTCTGTTTTGCCCTTTTCGCATTAAATTGTAAGCCTCTTCTTTAGAAGTGCAATGTTGTTTTACTTCTGCTATAGAAGTAGCATCTATCATGCGAGTAATTTTTCGCGATAGAGCAGATTGGTCGTGATCGACTACCGAGACTGACAAATTTCGTGGCACTCCGGTATTAAATATTGCTGTGATTAACAGAAAAGCTATCAAAGGAAATACCAGAGTAGATAATATTGTAACCCATTCCGAAGTAATTCTTTTTATCTCTCTTTGAAAAACACGATAAAATGCATTTTTTTCAAATTGCTTCATTACAAGTTAAATTCCTTGTTATTAATAATGGCACTCATTCCGGATCGTAATCCTTGATTAGTCTTTACCGGTTTAGCATGAATCTCGAATGTTTTAATATCAAATTCTCCTGTGGCTTTTGTTGCATTCCATGTTGCATAATCGCCAAGGGGATGGATGTAAGTGATTTTTAATTTTATCTCTTTGTTGGCTAAAGCAGGTATTTTAGCGTTAATAATGCTTCCTTTTTTAACATTAGAAAGTAGAGTCTCTTTTAAGTGAAATGTAATCCAAATATCATTCAAATCGACAATAGATACTACGGGATAACCTGCGGGAATTAGTTCTCCCTCTTCGGCAATAATATTTGCTATTTCCCCATTAATAGGAGCTGTGATTCTGGTTTCGTTTAAGTAAGAATTTATCTCTTCAATAACTCCTTCAGCTCTTTTTACCAACGCTTGCGCAGATGTTTTATCTTCGACGCGAGCACCATTTTTTGCTTTTTCCCAAAGCATTTTTGCTGCTAAAGTGGTTTTTTCTGCAGCTTTTCTTTTAGCTGTTATCTCATCGAGCTTTTGTGTTGGAACAATACCGTCTTTTTGTAAATTATTTATTCTGGTATGTGTTTTTATCATAAATCCTTCTGCTGCAAGAGCTTTCTGATACATGTTATATGCCGCTTGAATATCTTCGTTACGTGCTCCGTTTTGTGCTTTTGTGCTTTGTGCTTCAGCCGCTAGTTTGCCGGCTTTTGCTTGATTTAATTTTGCATGTACTTCCGGGCTTTCGATGGTAAAAAGTAATTGTCCGGCTTTTACATCTTCCCCTTTCGAAATAGGTAAACTCTCTATGCGTCCGATTAATTTCGATGATACTTTTATCTGTTTTGCCTCTACAGTTCCCTGAATTGTTTTTTCAATCGGCTTGTTAATGATAACTATTGTGTAAATTAAAAAACATATTAAACTTAGTAGCGAAATGCCTGCAATTATATTTCTTGTCTTATTCATCTTCCTAATTATTTTTCTGTTTCAAAAATTGTATTGTCTCTATGTTGATAGCTGATAAAAGCTTCGCTATTTCCCGAAAATTCAAGAAGTTTCGATAGTGTAGTAACGTAATAATACATCACTTCAAGTTTTTCTATTCTAACTTTTGCCAGTGCTAAACTAGCGTCGGTTACTTCCGTAGATGTGGACATTCCTTCGCGAAACGATTTTTGACTAACCACAAAGTATTCATTAGCGTATTCTTTAGCTGCTCCAAGTTGTTCCATTTGCTCTACATTCATGTTAAGCGTTTGATATAACTTATTGATGACAGTATTGATATTGTCTTCGGCTTTATTTTTTATTTCGGTTACTTGTTTCTCTTTAAATTTAGCTGCTTGTATTTTTCGTGTTCGTGCAATACCGTCAAAAAGAGTCCATCTAAGGTTTAGTCCAACTGCCCATTCGGGAGCATATGGCGAAAAGTCTTTATTATATAAATCATACATTCCGGCTATTGCAGCGGTAGGATAATAGTTTGAGTTTTTAATTTTCACACCCTGATGAGCTAGTTGTTCTTTCGATCTTACTTGGTTTAATAAAGGATTAAATTGTGATGCTTTTTTTGAAAAATACTCTACAGGTTCAATCTTTTTTAAGTAGAATAATTTCGACATAGGTATAATACTATCTCCTGTTTTTGAAGACAGGGTATTTTGAAGCGCATTTTCTACAATACAATAGTTTCGTTGTGCCTTTTTTAAGTTTCGTAATGCCTCGGCATGATATAGTTTGGCATGCAGAAATTGCGATTTTGCAATGATTCCCTCTTCGTACATACGCTTTGCATCATGTAAATGAGTCTCCATTACATCAAATACATCTTGTCGAATATCGACCACTTTTCCCGAAAGATGTAAGCCATAATAGCGTTCTATTAATTCACTGAGTATTTCGTCGCTTTTTTGTTTTGATACGTGTTTGCTTTCGTCTATTGCAATTTCAGCTGCTTTATTTGCTGCTGTAATTTTCCCGCCGGTAAATATTGGCCATAGCACATTTGCACTAACAGTACCAAATTGTTTCTCTTGAATTGTTTTAACCCAATTAGCATTGTTGATATCTTCTAACCCGCCTAATAGTTTTTGACGTACTACTTGTGTAGAGATATTATCGGGCAGTATAGGCATAGCACCGGATGTTGTTGGGTCGGGATTTGGTACTCCTGAAAAAGAGCCATAATTACCTAGTGCTTCATAAAGCGGTGTAATGGCGTCTTTTACAGGATTCAAATCTAACTCTAAATCATCCGACAGTAACATGTAATTAGCACTCAGAGAAATTCTTGGCAAACGTAATCCTAATGCAGCTTTTTTCTCCATCTCTTTCTCTTGTTGCAGATATCTCATCTCTTTTAAAACAGGATTGTTTTTATGAGTGATATCTATAGCTTGTTCAAGGGTTAAACTTATGGTGCCCTGTCCAAAGCATTCTCCTCCCAGTGTCAATAACAATACAAAAATATTGATTATTGAAAGCACTTTTTTTAATCGCATATTTTAGATTTTTTTATATACTATGATGGTTTGCCGGCTGATACAGAGCACTATCGTGCTACAATACCATAAAAAACAATGTCCATTAAATCATCAACTTCTTTTTTTAAATTTTTCTTTTGACGATCTATTGTTAAGGGGATTTCTATCCCTTTAATTATAGTTACTAACGCTCTTGCTGAAAGATGAATATCTTTCATTTCGAATTTTTCGTTTTTTACTCCATTTTCAAGAATTGCGGTAACAGTTTCCATCTCTTTTATGTAATATTTTTTACGGATTTTTGAAATAAATACATAATTCGATAAAATGTCGTCTCTTAATGCTTTAGAGTAGTTTGTCATTGTATTAATCGATTTTAATCGAATGTAAACATACTCGCGAAGCTGATCGATAGAATTATTATGTTTTGAAATAGCTTTTTGCATTGTTTCGTTTAATAACTCCGACTCTTGTTCAACAACAGCTGTAAACACATCTTCCTTGCTTGCAAAGTAGTAGTATAAGGAGCTTTTGGCTTTGCCGGCTCCCAGTGCTATTTCGTCCATGGTGGTTTTTTTAAAACCATAAACGCTAAATAGTTTTCTTGCTGAATTGATTATTAATTTTGCTTTTTCATCTTGCTTTTCTGTCATAATAATTTAATTTTTTCGACTAAAAACGTCTTGACGTTAAAAGTAGTCGTTTTTTATTAATAAAAAGAACTTTTATTATAAAAATTTGTTAAATTTTTATAATGCATAAAATTAGTGAAATATTTTGAGAATAGAACATGTGAAAATGTTTCTAAAGAGGGTAGTATAAAAAAACAGACTGTCACGTATGTAACAGTCTGTTTTTTTTTATTAAAAGATCAAATTATAATTCCACCTTTATTTTTTCATTAATAATTGATGTTAATTGATCGATTGCTACTCTTTCTTGTGCCATGCTGTCTCTTTCGCGAATGGTAACAGTATTGTCTTCTAGAGTTTGATGATCTACTGTTATACAGTATGGTGTGCCAATAGCATCGTGACGACGATAGCGTTTTCCAATAGCATCTTTTTCTTCGTAATGGCAGTTAAAGTCGTACTTTAATTTTGCCATTATTTCGCGAGCTTTTTCCGGTAAATTATCCTTTTTAGTAAGAGGGAAAATAGCTGCTTTTATAGGAGCTAGTACCGGTGGGATTTTCAGCACAACGCGTTCTGAGCCATCTTCCAGTTTCTCTTCTGTATAAGAGTTGCTTAGTATAGCTAAAAACATTCTGTCTAAACCTATCGAAGTTTCTACAACATAAGGGACATAGCTTTCGTTTATTTCGTGGTCGAAATATGTTATTTTTTTACCTGAATGGGTTTGATGTGCTTTTAGGTCGAAATCTGTTCTCGAGTGAACACCTTCTAATTCCTTAAAGCCCATTGGGAAACGAAATTCTATATCGGTTGCCATATTAGCATAATGTGCTAATTTTTCATGGTCGTGGAGACGATATTCTTCATCAGGAATACCTAACGATTTGTGCCATTTAGTTCTTTGTTCTTTCCAGTAGTCGAACCATTTTTTTTCTGTTCCCGGGCGTACAAAAAATTGCATCTCCATTTGTTCAAACTCTCTCATGCGAAAGATAAACTGACGTGCTATAATTTCGTTACGGAATGCTTTTCCAATTTGAGCTATCCCGAAAGGTATTTTCATTCTACTCGTTTTTTGAACATTTAGGTAGTTAACAAAAATGCCTTGTGCTGTTTCGGGGCGCAGATATATTTTGCTGGAATCATCGCTTAATGAACCCATCTTGGTGTCGAACATCAGGTTAAACTGACGCACTTCAGTCCAGTTTTTACTTCCGGAAACAGGACATGCAATACCAAGATCTTCTATTAATTGTTTTACTGCCTCAAGATCCTCTTTTTCTAATGAAGAATATAATGTGTGGTTAATATCCTTTATTTTTTTCAGATTATCAAGAACTCTTGGATTGGTAGCTCTGAACTCTTCTTCATTAAAGGTTTCACCAAAACGTTTTTTTGCTTTAGTGATTTCTTTATTAATTTTTGCTTCAATTTTAGCAATATAATCTTCTACTAAAACATCTGCTCTATATCTCTTTTTAGAATCTTTATTGTCGATCATTGGGTCGTTGAAAGCATCAACGTGTCCCGATGCTTTCCATACCGATGGGTGCATAAAAATTGCAGAGTCAATACCAACGATATTTTCGTTGTATTGAACCATTGCTTTCCACCAATACTCTTTGATGTTATTTTTTAATTCAACGCCATTTTGTGCATAATCGTAAGTTGCACTTAATCCGTCATATATTTCGCTCGATTGAAATATAAACCCATACTCTTTAGCGTGGGCAACAATCTTTTTAAATTTATCTTCGCTATTATTTTTTGCCATGGTGCAAAGATAGAAATGTTATTTTATTGAAACTAATTTATGCAATATCAAATGGATATCTAAAAGTATCAACCTGTAAAGAAATCAAAAATATTCCCTAAGCCACTTGTGCTTCCTTTATAAAATTCGGTGTATTTACAGCGTGTGCATGTTACTGTTGTAAATTTTTTGTTTTGAACGTCAAATATTTTTGCGAAAGCACCGCCTGTTGCTCTCATTTCATCTGTTTCAAATTGTGTATTCCCACATTTCGGACATTTATATTGTTTTTTTTCCATGATAGTTTTATTATTAATATTTTTTGTAAATATAAAAAAAATGTCGTTGGCTATAATTTTATATAAAATGCATTTGAATAATTTAATGTAACAAAACTGTTTATAGGATTAAAGTTAATTTACTAATTTTGTACACGTATTATAAATTCATGAATTATGTTTGGGACTTTTGTTAATATAATTGCAATTATTGTTGGAAGTACATTGGGGTTGTTTTTTAAATCGCTTTTACCTCAGAGGTATATAAAAATAATTTTTCAGGTTATTGGTTTGTTTACACTGTATCTTGGATTTTCAATGTCTTTGAAAAGCAATAATTTTTTGATTGTAATATTCAGTCTGGTTTTAGGCAGTATAATAGGAGAAGTACTCTCGTTAGATAAGCAAATCGATAAATTTGGAGATTTTATCAAGGGAAAGATAAAAACTAATAACGAAAAGTTTTCGGAGGGGTTGGTTACAGCATTTTTATTATATTGTATGGGTTCTATGACAGTGCTGGGTGCTGTTGAAGAAGGCTTAACCGGTAGCCCCGATTTATTATTAGCAAAATCATTAATGGATGGTGTCTCTTCTATTGCGCTATCTTCGGCATTGGGTGTAGGAGTTGTGTTTTCTATTATTCCCTTGTTTCTTTTTCAAGGCGGTATTACGTTATTTGCTATTTTTTTAAGTGATTTTTTTTCTACCGTGATTATTAATGAGCTTACTGCTGTTGGTGGCATTTTACTTATAGGTTTAGGGATTACTGTGCTTGAAATTAAACAATTAAAAATTATTAATATGGTGCCGGCATTAATTATTGTTGTTATTTTGGCGTCTATTTTTTTACCATAAATTTAATTTTGAAGCTAAAACGAACGTTATTGTAGGTAATCATTTTATGTTTCATAACAAAAATATATGTGGAAGTAATGTATTATAAATATCTTTGCATAAAAGAAATTCTATGATAAAGCTATCGATTGCGATAATAACTTATAATGAGGAGAGGAATATTGAGCGTTGTTTATTATCGGTAAAAGATATTGCGGATGAAATAATAGTAGTAGATTCCTTGTCGGATGATAGAACTGTTGCTATTTGCAAGAAATATAATGCAACTGTAATTTCTCAAAAATTTCTTGGTCATATAGAGCAAAAGAATTTAGCCTTATCAAAAACTTCTTATTCTTATGTTCTTTCACTTGATGCTGATGAGGCTCTCTCTGACGAACTGAAAAAGTCTATTATCTCTGTTAAGGAAAAATGGAAATATGATTCGTATTATTTTAACAGAAGGACTAATTATTGCGGTAAATGGATAAAGCATAGTGGATGGTATCCTGATGCAAAAGTTAGGTTGTGGAGAAAAGAGATTGCTAAATGGGGAGGCGTAAATCCTCATGATAAGGTTGTGGCTGATATAAATTCTTCTTCAAAGCATTTATATGGCGATTTATTGCATTACTCCTTTTATTCTGTAGAAGAACATATGAATCAGATTAATAAATTTTCTTCTATAAAAGCTCGTGAGATGTTTAAAAAAGGGAAGCGATTCAGTTTTTGCAAGATGTTTATTAGCACATTGGCGAAATTTTTTAAACACTATATAATAAAATTAGGTTTCTTGGATGGTATGGATGGCTTTGTGATTTCTGTTAACTCTGCTCATTCTACATTTTTATCTTATTTTAAACTTCGACAATATATCCGTGATGCAAAAAAGTAATATCTGTTTTTTTAATACTACTAAAACATGGGGTGGCGGAGAAAAGTGGCATTCGGAAATGGCTTTAAAGTTGCATTCGAAAGGCTATAATGTGTTGGTTGTTACGCAGCATAGTAGCGCGCTGTTTAAAAAAGTAGATGCGCAAGGAGTAAGATCTATCAGCGTAAAGCTTACTAATTTTAGCTTTGTTAATCCCGTAAGGATATTACAATTGGTAAAATTGTTTAAGAAAAATAGTGTAGATACATTGGTATTAAATCTCCCAAACGATTTAAAAGCTGCCGGATTAGCTGCTCGGATTGCCGGAGTAAAACATATTATTTATCGTAGAGGTAGCGCTATTGCCGTGAGAAATAATTTTGTTAATCGCTTTTATTATGGAAAGGTGATTCATTCGGTATTGGCGAACTCAAGAGCTACGGCAGAAAAAATCCTGGAAAAAAATCCTGATCTTATATCTAAAAATAAAATTCATATTGTTTATAATGGATTAGATATTAAAGCATTTGATAGTATTGAAGCTAAACCGCAGCGTTTTGGTGATGAAAATGATATTATTATTGGTAATGTTGGACGATTGGTAAAGCAAAAAGCTCAGGAATATTTTATTGATTTGGCGGTTATCTTGAAAAAAGAGAATATTGCTTTTAAAATTGTTATTGGTGGCGAAGGCGAACGAAAGCAGCAGTTGCAAGAGTATGCAAAAGCTAAAAATGTAGAAGATAAAATTATTTGGCAAGGCTTTGTGGAT
>JAYEOD010000506.1:0-8073 GCA_034722575.1 Bacteroidota bacterium
CGAAATATAAAATTATAAACGGATGAAACGAGCCATACTAAAATCTTTAATACACACGACAATGATTATAAAGGTATCTGAGACTGAGGTTAATTGATAATTGATTGGATAATATAACCCATTTCAATGGATCAAAAAAATTAGTTTAATTGGTTTAATTCGATGACAAAAAATAAACAGATAAAAAATCATGTAAATCCTGTCTAAAAATAAACAGATAAAAAATCAGATTAATTAGTTTAATTCGATGACCAAAATAAATCGGTGTAATCAGTAAACAACCTATTTTTCAAAATTCTTATATTTGCCTTTAAATAAAATTTTAAGATGACGTCAATACATAACAACTCAATATATATAAAGCAGGCTACTGAGAATAATCTCAAAAACATCGATATAGAAATTCCTCACAATAAAATTGTAGTTATTTCGGGTGTTTCGGGATCGGGAAAATCCTCTATAGCGCACGATATTATTGCTAACGAGAGTCACCGCAGATACTTTGAGACTTTCTCGACTTATGCGCGACAAAAATTTGGCAAGATACAGCCTCCCGATGCAGCACATATTTCCGGTTTGTCGCCTGTGATTACTGTTAGCCAAAGAGCTTCGGTAAAAAGTCCGCGCTCTACTGTTGGCACGCTTACTGAGCTTTATGATATATTGCGGTTGCTGTTTGCCAGATTGGCGAAAAGTGATATTGATAGCGATGTAAAACAAAACAGGAGTCTATTTTCTTTTAACTCATCGCAAGGAGCGTGCAGCACTTGTAACGGACTTGGTGTTGAAGATAAAATTGACGTAGATAAAATAATTGCCGACAAAAACAAAACTCTACGCGAGGGTGCTTTGGCTATTATGACTCCTACGGGATACATCATCTATTCGCAAGTTACTATGGAGGTGCTAAACAGGGTTTGCGAGGCACATAATTTTAATGTGGATATTCCATGGAAAGAGCTTTCGGATGAGGAGAAGTATATTGTGATGTATGGCAGCGATAAAATAAAAATTCCTTACGGGAAACACACCCTGGAATCGCGGATGAAATGGACCGGCATAAAGGCTAATCCGAGAGAAGAGGGTCATTACAAAGGGATTATTCCTGTAATGGAAAATATTCTGAAACGCGACAGAAACAAGAATATATTACGATTTACCTCTACAATGAAATGCAGTGAATGTGGTGGTGATCGACTTAATAATACTGCTCTTTCTTATAAATTTCATGGCAAAAACATTATGGAATTTTCTGCAATGACTATTGAAGAGATAGATATTTTTTTCAGCGCCATCCGGTTTACCGAAAACGAAAAAACTGTTGGTAATGAGATAAAAGAGAACATATTAAAAACCACAGAAACCCTTATAAAACTCGGATTAGGATTTCTGCCTTTAAACAGAAGCGCTGAAACACTTAATGGAGGTATTATACAACGAATAAAACTCGCTAAACAAGCCCGCAACGAGCTGCGTGGTATTATTTATGTTCTCGACGAACCTTCTATCGGACTGCATCTTAACGATAATCATCGATTGATGGAGCTGATTAAAAGGCTTAAGAATAATGGGAATTCTGTGCTGATTGTAGAACACGACGAAGAGATTATTCGCAGTGCAGATAAATTACTTGATATTGGTCCCGGTGCAGGGATTAATGGAGGAGAAATTGTTGCTTTCGACAGTGTTGAAAACCTACTGAATAATCAGGATAAATATCCGAAAAGCAAAACAATAGAATACCTGAATAAACCAACATCAATCAATGAAAATGAGATGGAATTTGAAAAAATTTCTATTTCAGGAATTAATTATGAAAACCTGAATAGTATTGATGTAGAATTTTTTAAGAGAGGGATAAATATTGTTTCGGGAGTTACAGGCTCTGGAAAATCGGCTTTAGTGCATAATGTTATTGGCGAATATTTTTCGGCGAAAGCTAAAAACGAAAATAGACAATATTTTGATGAAATTATTGGTGATAATAATATAAAACGCGCTATAGAGATAGACCAATCGCCAATAGGCAAAACCCCACGCAGCAACCCTGCCACATACACAAAACTGTGGGACAATATACGAACGTTATTCGCTTCGCTGGAAGAGTCGAGAGGAAAAAAATTCGACAAAGGGCGATTCTCTTTTAATGTAAAAGGAGGCAGATGCGAAACATGTCAGGGAGCCGGTAAAATACAAATCGGTATGCACTTTATGGGTGATGTAGATATTGTTTGCTCGGAATGTGGTGGAAAACGCTTTAATAATGCGACACTTGCAGTAAAATATCGTGGTAAATCGGTTTACGATATTCTTGAGATGCAGATATCAGAGGCTATGGAATTCTTTAAAGAGAAGAAGAAAATATTCTCTATCTTAAAAGTAATGAATGAGCTGGGATTAGGATATATAAATTTGGGACAGAGCTCTACAACGCTGTCGGGTGGCGAAGCACAGCGCATAAAACTTGCCGCAGAACTCAGTCGCACTACAAAAGGCGATACCCTGTATCTTTTAAACGAACCTACTACAGGATTACATTTTTATGATATAGAGCAGCTCTACAAATCGCTGCGTCGGCTTACTAAAGCGGGACACACCATTATCTGCATCGAAAATCAGCCCGATTTTATTCTTAATGCCGATAATATTATCGACTTGGGTCCGGGAAGTGGCGATAAAGGAGGCAGAGTAATTGCTCAGGGTAGAGCAAAAAAGATTCTTAATAACAAAAATTCTGTTACCGGATTAGCACTAAATAAGTTTCTGAAAAACAGCAGCCATACATCTGCGGAAGCGACATTAAAAACAGCAAGAACAAATACATCTGCGAAAGCAAAAACAGAAACAACCTTAAAGCAAACGCTTAACGCACCAATAACATTTAAAGGCGTTAACATTCACAACATAAAAGAGTTAGATTTTGAGATACCATACAACAAACTAACTGTTGTAACAGGCGTTTCGGGAAGCGGCAAAACATCATTGGCGTTCGACACACTATTTGCCGAGGGACAACGAAAATATTTGGAGAGTTTTTCTACGTATGCCCGTTCGATGATGGAACAAAAAGAAAAACCAGACTATGAAAAGGCGAAAGGCCTCACTCCTACTATCGCCATAAATCAAAAAGCTGCGGCGCACAATCCACGCTCTACAGTTGGTACTATGACAGAGATATACGATTTTTATAGATTGCTGTTTTCAAGGATTGCTAATGCAAATAATGGCGGCGCAAATCTTATCTCCAGCCATTTTTCTTTTAACCACGAACATGGCGCTTGCGAGGCGTGCAACGGATTAGGAGAGATAAAAACCACTGATCCGAAAAAAATTATCACTAATCCCGAACTGCCTATTACATCGGGTGCAATGGATGGCACAAAAACCGGAAAATACTACGGCGATCCTTATGGACAATACATTGCTACAATAAAAACAATTGCCGAGAAAAAGGGTTTTGATATTGAAATACCTTGGCAAGATATCAGCAAACAAGCAGAACAGATTATTATGTTTGGCTGTGGCAATGAGCAGTTTGATGTAAATTGGGAATTCAAACGCAAAAACCGCGAAGGTAGTCACCAATTCACTACAAAATGGAGAGGCATTGTGGCTATTATCGATGAAGAATACCAACTGAAACATGCCGATAAGCGAGGCACAGCAATGCTTCCGATAATGAAAAATGTTGCTTGCAGCAGATGCAATGGAAAGCGACTAAAAAAGGAGTTTCTGCAATATAAATTTGCCGGAAAAGATATTAGCGAGCTGTCTAAACTAACCATCGCACAAAGCATTACTCTATTTGAGGATATAAATATCGACCCTAAAAAATATTTTCTCGACACAAACGACATGAAAATCAGTTACGATTTAAGGATAGATATTTTAAAGCGATTACACTTTTTAAATAACCTCGGATTGTCGTATATAGGTATTAACAGGCTTTCGTCAACCTTATCGGGAGGCGAGGCACAGCGCGTTCGTCTGGGCGCTCAGCTCGGTACCGGACTAACCGGTATTACTTATATTCTTGACGAGCCAACAATAGGATTACACTCTAAAGACACCAAAAAACTAATTAAAATACTGCAACAACTTCGCAATAATGGAAATACGGTTGTTGTGGTAGAACACGACAAAGAGATTATTAATGCCGCAGATATAATTATTGACATGGGACCGGAAGCCGGTGTTAATGGCGGTAATATTGTTGCTGTTGGTACTCCGGAAGAGATTCGACAAAATAAAAATTCTATTACAGGAGATTATCTCTGTAAAGGAATTTCTAAAAGCATCAATCTAAAAAGTTTAGATAATGGAAGTCTGAAAATAGAAAATGCTACGGCAAACAATCTGAAAATCGACAAGCTTAAAATTCCCTTATCGGGATTAATTGCTATAACAGGCGTTTCGGGTAGTGGCAAGTCGAGCTTGATGCATGAGGTTATTGCAAAATCGCATTTAACCAATAGACCAAACGGATGTAGTAATATTACCGGATGGGAAAAATTTGATAGCCTTATAACAATAGATCAAAGACCAATCGGCACATCGCCACTGAGTAACGCAGCAACTTACACCGGTATTTTCGACGAAATACGCACACTGTTTGCATCTACCAAAGGGGCTAAAAAATTAAAACTTAAGAAAAACTATTTCTCTTTTAACTCGAAAGGTGGAAGGTGCGAACACTGTAAAGGACAAGGGCAAACAAAAATCAGCATGGATTTCTTGTCGGATGTATGGGTGAAATGCGAATATTGCAACGGCAAAAGATATAGAGCAGAAGCATTAGAAATAGAATATCACGACAAAAATATTTCGGAAGTACTGAAAATGAACATTGATGAAGCACTTCTGTTTTTTAATGATGAAAAAAACATTTTTAATACTTTACAGCTTTTATCAGATATAGGATTAGGATATCTTTCATTAGGACAAGCCGCCAACACCTTATCGGGAGGCGAAGCACAGCGTTTAAAACTAGCTAAAGAGCTAACAAAAACATCAAAAGGAAAGAGTATTTATCTTTTAGACGAGCCAACAACAGGATTGCATTTTAAAGATATCGAGAAACTACTTAGTCTGCTAGAAAAGCTAGCCAATGCAGGTAATAGCATTATTGTTATAGAACACAACGAAGAGATAATAAAAAATGCTTCGCATGTTGTTAATTTAGGACCCGGAGCCGGAGAGCTTGGAGGACAAGTCTGTTGATAGATGCAGATTCTTTATCATCGAATTAAACTAATTTTTTGATATCCTGCATCTTGAATCTAACATCGTTGAATGACCAATTAATAGCGGAATAAAAATCCACTTAATTTGCGGATAAAAATATAACAAAACGGTACCCTGTACCTTAATTTTTTTTTTCAATTATCACGCTACAAATAGAACTGTGCTCTGTACCTTTTAATTTCAATCAATCATCGAATTAAACTATTTTTTTTGATACACCGGTGGGTGTCTTGAATCCTGCATTCTAGATCTTGTATCCCACATCTTATATCCTGGATCCTGCATCCTGCATCCTGAAACACCCCCCCCTGTTTCCGACACCTTCTTAAAAAAAAAATAATTTAATCTTTTTGTTATTCCGTTTAAAATTATTACTACATTTGTAATTGTTACAAACGATATAATAATTATATAATTTGGGAAAGGTATAATATGATACTTGAAGCAGAAAAATATTTGATAGACAATGGAATTAATCCTTCATACCAGAGGATTAAAATAATGGAGTATCTCTTAAAAAACAGAACTCATCCTACAATTGACACAATATATCTTGATTTAAAGCAAATAATGCCAAAATTGTCAAAAACAACAATTTATAATACTTTGCAACAATTTATTGAAAAAGGTATTACACAGATTATAAATATTGAAAATAATGAAACAAGATATGATGTTGACACATCCACACATGGACATTTTAAATGTGAGAATTGCGGTATTATATATGATTTCGACTTTGATGTTGAGAAATTAGCAGCAACTGGAATTGATGATTTTGAAATACATCAAACACATGTCTATCTTAAAGGGATATGTAGTAATTGCAAAAATAAATTAAACTAGTGTTTGTCTATAACGTCTGTTTTCTTCGTTATTCTTGTTTTAAAAACAGTTATTTACTACAGTAAACTCCTGATTTTTAATTCTACGAAAGCCTCGATAGCGAACATTCTGAACCAAACACTTGACTTTATGGGCAAGTACTAAAAACATTTTGAACGATACAAATATTATTGTATATTTAAAGGCACAAATTAATTATTTATATTAAAATATCATAAAAAAATATAATCATGGAAGAAAAAAAAGGTATCCCATTATTAGGAGATGAATTTCCTAAAATGACAGTTCAAACAACTAAAGGAGTTAAAAATTTACCAGAAGACTATAAAGGTAAATGGTTTGTATTATTCAGTCACCCTGCTGATTTTACACCTGTATGTACAACAGAATTTATTGCATTTCAACAGCGCTATGACAAATTCAAAGCATTAAACTGCGAATTGATCGGGCTAAGTGTTGATCAAGTATTTGCTCACATCAAATGGGAAGAGTGGATAAAAGATAATATGAACGTAGAGATTGAATTCCCAATTATTGCTGATACAGGAAAAATTGCAGAAACACTCGGGCTGATACATCCCGGAAAGGGAACAAATACTGTAAGAGCAGTATTTATTGTTGATGCAGATGCTAAAATCAGAATAATGCTCTACTATCCACAAGAATTAGGTAGAAACATGGATGAGATTTTAAGAGCTGTTGAAGCAATGCAAGTATCGGACAAAAACAAAGTTGCTATGCCTGCTAACTGGCCTAATAATGAATTGATGAACGATCACGTTATTATCTCTCCTGCTACAGATACTGCCACAGCACAGGACAGACTAAAAAAATCGAAAGATGGAGAATTTGAATGCTACGACTGGTGGTTTTGTCACAAAAAACTAAAGTAGGAAGCAAGGCACAAGATGCAGGATTTATCTTAAATCCTGCATTTCACAAACAATAATTAAAAAAAATTATTAACATAAAAACAAAAAATCATGAAAATAAATAAATACCAAGACATTTCGCAAATAGACAGAGAAGCAAAAAAAGATTATATCGACAGACACTCTGCATTTATTCATTGCGAAAACAGTGCTAAAAAAGGAGAGAAATTCAAAGTAAAAATAAAAGTTGGTGACCAATATCCACATCCTGATGATGCTGACCACTACATTGCTTGGGTACAATTATGGAATGGTGAAAAAATGCTTGCTGAAGCGAGCTTTATTGAAGGAGCGCTTGGTAATGAAGCTAATAATCTGGAAGTTGATTTTTATATTGTTCCTCAAAAAAACATGAAACTTATAGCTAATGCTTTTTGTACAAAGCACGGTTTATGGCAAAGCGAAGAGATTGCTGTAGAAGTAAAATAATAATCATACTAAAATGATAGTAGTCGGAAATGGCTACTATCATCATTTTTTTGTAAATTACTCCATAAACAAAATAGAATGTTAATAAAAAGAATAGAATTAGAGTTAAATAAGCAATTAAACGCAGAGCTATACTCAGCATACTTATATTTATCGATGTCAGCTTATTTATCAACAAAAAATTTATCCGGATTTTCAAATTGGATGAGAGTACAGTTCGAGGAAGAACAATTTCATGCAATGAAAATATACCAGTATATTATTGACAGAGGCGGAAAAGTAGAACTGGAAATTATTGAAAAGCCAAAAACAAAATTCGGAGAAATTATTAATGTTTTTAAAGAAGTATATGCTCACGAAGAAAAAATAACTTCATTAATTAATAATCTTGTTGATGTGGCTATGCAAGAGAAAGATCATGCTACAGTTAATATGCTACAATGGTTTGTTGCTGAACAAGTAGAAGAAGAGGCTAACGTTTCGGATATATTGGATCAGTTACAACTCACCGAAGGTAGAGGTGCCGGACTATTTATGCTTGACAGAGAGTTAAAACAAAGAGTTTTTACTCCTCCTACAACATAATTTTTTTTTAATCGTTATAATAAAAGTATATGACAAA
>JAYEOD010000507.1:0-8068 GCA_034722575.1 Bacteroidota bacterium
TACCCACATCAACTACAGTTTCAATTGTTTTTGAATTATTAGGTGCTGCTGTTGCTGTATCTATTGTTAAAGTAGCAGGAAATCCTAATGCCGATATTTATGAATACATAAACACCGGCAAGGCATTAGCTATTATTTCCGGTATATTGCTCTCTGTTGTCGTCGCATTCTCTATTGGTTCTATAGTACAATTTCTAACACGTATAATATTTAGTTTTGAATACAATAAAAAACTAAAATATTTTGGAGCCATATGGGGTGGAATTGCCATTACAGCTATCACATACTTTATTTTAATAAAAGGACTTAAAGGATCGAGTTTTGCAGGAAAAGGTACTGATATATACTATTTTGTAACACATAATACTTTTCTTATTATAACAGCAGGTTTTGTTGTTTGGACAGTTTTATTAGCAATTGTTCAATTTCTTTTTAAAGCTAACGTACTGAAAATTGTCATTCTTGTTGGAACATTCGCTTTAGCCGTTGCCTTTGCCGGTAATGACCTGGTAAACTTTATTGGTGTTCCTTTAGCAGGATTGTCAGCTTATAAAGAATTTTTAGCTAATCCATCCTTAGATCCAACTGCGGTTACAATGGCTGCTTTGGCGGGTAAGGTTCAAACTCCAAGTTATATGCTATTAATAGCCGGTATGATTATGGTTGTAACACTTTATCTATCTAAAAAATCAAAAAGAGTATTGGCTACATCACTCGATTTAAGTCGCCAAGACGAAGGAGAAGAGAGATTCGAAGCTTATCCTTTTTCAAGAGCTTTAGTACGAGCTAGTATGAATATTAATAAAGGAATAAGCAAAATAGTTCCTAAGCAGGTATTACAAACAATAGAGAGTCGTTTCGAGCAACCTGCTGAAAAACAAGACGAAGGAATGTCGTTCGACTTGCTTAGAGCTTCTGTAAATCTTGTTGTTGCCAGTATTATTATCTCTTTTGGTACCTCTCTTAAATTACCTCTTTCTACTACTTATGTAACATTTATGGTAGCTATGGGTACTTCGCTTTCAGATAAAGCATGGGGGCGCGAAAGTGCTGTATATCGTATTTCCGGAGTTATTACTATTATAGGTGGATGGTTCTTTACTGCATTTATTGCATTTTCTGCAGCTTTAGTATTTGCATTTTTAATGAGCTATGGCGGAATGTATGCTATAGTTATATTAATTGTTATTGCTATTACTTTTATGATTAGAACTCATCTGTTTGGTAAGAAAAAAGAAAATGAACTGAAACAACAAGAAGAAGAGAAAATATATGACGAAAGACTCTCTTCTCATGATAATGTTGTTCGTAAGTGTAATAACAGTGCTATTACAACTCTATCTCAAGTTACTCAGGTTTTTAATTCTATTATTGAAGAGACATCTAATGAAAATAGAAATAAACTGAAAGAGCTTGGCGCAGATGTGAAACTACTAGCTCGCAGGGCTAAGGATATGAAGAGTGAAATGAACACTACTGTTAACAGACTTGAGGATTATGATATTGAAACAAGTCATAACTATGTTCAAATTGTCGATTACCTTCGCGAGATGAGTCGCTCTATCAGAGAAATATACAACATAGCCTTTGAGCATGTTGATAATAATCATAAGCCTTTTAGCGATGAACAAAAATCGGAATTGACATTATTAGGTGAAATGATTACTCATTTTAGTATTGAGACTATTGAAATTATTAAAACTAATAATTACAGTAAAATAGAAACTACTTTAGAACATCAGGAAAAAATAATCCAAAAAATTGATAAGTTAAATCGCAAACAAATAAAACGTATTAAAAAAAGTAAAGACAGCACTAAAAGAAGTATGCTTTATCTGGCTATTATTTTCGAAACAAAAAATATAATGCACGATACAGTACATATTCTAAAAATTCAACAACGCTTTACAAGCGGCGAAGCTATCAAAGATTAATAGAGCTTATTATGTTCAGATAAAAAAAAGGGTTGTCAGTCATTATGACAACCCTTTTTTGGTATAGGTTCGTCCGAGTGATCTTCGAACAAGTTCTCAGCTTCCCGGTCTCTCTAATGCATCGCTTTGAGCTGAATAACATTTTTCTGAATGCCAATCCAACTCATTACTTATTTTTTTCTGCGATAATCTGTTTAATCTCGTGTCATCTGTGTTCCATACTATCTGTATCTAAAATACCGCTTACGATAAAATCAGGAAGGGACAAAATGATTTAAGCCATTGAATATGGTGAGTGTTGTGTGGGTTTTGGTGAAAATAAAGTCCGGCAGGGGTTGGAGTGCCGAGCTTTAGTTATTTGTTATTATTCTCGTTCTCTTTATCTTTTTTTAATGCCCAAATACCAATAAATGCAAAAACCATTGACATCATGATTAGTGAAGGTAAATAATTTAATATTTCACTCCACTCTAAAGGATTATAATTTGAGCTTAATGATCCAATATATCTAGGGATAATAGTTCCCATCAAAATTGTCGTTAAAAAGAATAAAATCCAATTAATTACAGTCTTTTTCATTGTTTCATAGAATTAATCATTTTTGAAAATGTTCCGTAGTCGAAAATCAAAAATTAGAAAAAGCATATAGGCTTAAATATCTTTTTAAGGATTTTTGGGACATAAAGGATAAAGAAGAAGCCGAAGGTTGTTTACTTTCTGGTGTAATCTATTGGACGATAATAGCATATATACCAAACCAGCATCAACATAAATCTTGATGCTGGTTTGATACGATTAAACCCCTCACTATCAAATAAAATCAATCCACTTTAGGACACACAATAAAATTACTTAACACCTTCAATAATCACCTTTTTATAAACAGTGTAATCGTTATCAACTTTTATCTCTATAATATATAATCCTCTAGGAAGTTTTTTAATATCCAGCACTGTATTATTAGCTCTGTTTTCGGATATTATTATAGCAGGAATTTTTTTTCCGCTTTGCGCATCAATAAAAACAATATCAGATATATCAAATCCATTATGGTCGATATGAAGAATTGTTTTTGCCGGATTAGGATAGATATGTATCTTACTCTCTATATCTCTAATAGAAGAGGATTCGATTATTTTAAAATCTGTAATTTTTGGTAGATGGTCGGAAGCTTCTTTTGTATCTTCTGCATGCAAGCCAAACTCTGCTAAACGCTCTGAGCTCATTTTCTCTGTTTGGATAGTAAAAGCATTTCGAGCTTCTAAAGCGCTATTAGAAATAATAGTAAAGTCTAAACGTCCCGGCCAGTACGAGCTCCTGTTATTTCTCCATGTAATAGCAGTAGGCTCATCAGTATGAGAAGAGATCACATCCTGTAAAGGAGTATTATCCCAGTCTAATAACCTGCCATTTCCATATGTAAGAGTATTAATTATTTCGCCGTGAGTGATTGTTTGCAACTGTTGTCGGTTGCCAACTAAATTCAGGTCGCCCGCCAATAAAAATGGAGTATTTTCAGGAATATCAATCTCCCCTCCTTCTGTTTGCGCATCAATAATAAAATTAACTAAACGATCTACCTCGCGTTGTCTGATATCATCAGCATCGCAACATTTTAAGTGTCCATTAAAAATTAATATGTCTCTATCTGATCTATTATCAGGAATATTAATTAAAGTGGCTGTCATTCTTCTTCCCGGATTAACATTCCACGATTGAATTATTTCGAAACGAGAACATGTAATACTACTGCCATCGCGTTTTACAGTAATCCAACCTTCGTTATTATCTAGAGGAAGAGCTTCGTCTAACACCTCTTTTGCTTCTTTTGCCGTAACATCCCAACACTCGTTAAGCGTAATAATATCAGGTTCTACAGCTCTAAAGATACGAGTAAAATACTCTTTACGTTCAGGATCAGTAATTCCTTCATGAAGAACATTATACGTCATTAAACGGAAATCGGTTTGTTTATCGCGCGAAATATCTAACGGCTCAAAGCTATTATTTAAAGAGCTGTTGATAGTATATTCAAATTTCTCTCCTGCATTAGGTATTTGGTCGCCATTAGCATCTTTTAACAGCACACAAATTTTTTCTGCTGTAAACAGTTGATTCTCTCCATCAGGAATTGCATCAAGTGCGATTGTTAATTCAAAATTGGTAGATGTAACAGTAGGTAGCGAAGTATATGATATGTTATTATGATATATTTTTGTTTGATCCTTTCCTTTATAAAAGAAACCATGTCTATCGCCAAATTTCCAATACAGCTCAGCACCAATATTTCCTACTGCATTACCTGTTGAACTATTATCATCGCTATCAATAAACAGCTCTAATGAGTTATAATTATTTAACAGTAACTCGTTTTGCAGTGTAAAGGAGATATAAAGGAAATTTTCATCGTTTGTAATACGTAGTGTTAACAACTCTATTTGCTCTCCGTCATTGTCTGAATCGATATATTTAGAGGAGTACTCCTCTTGCCACTCATTGGTTAAACCATCAATAAAAATAGGATTATTCTGCGATTGTGTATATAGTGCCATTAACACCAATACAAGCGATAAAAAATTTTTCATATTATGGATTTCTTTTTAAAAACAATAATAGAGCCTCGATGCTCATAAATTCATTAGCAAAGATATCATTAAAATAAATTTTAATAACATTTTTAGAATTAATTTCTACTCTGATTTTTTTTGCGCTATTATCTATAGAATATCCTATTCTGTTTAGTGCCTTGTTTAACCAAAGCAATTCAGAGTTGTTACCACAGGTAGCGATTCTCTTATTGTAATTATTTTTTAATTGAAATGTTCCCACCTCTTTATTAAAGTAGATATACTCTCGTTCGAAAAAATTATTCAGTTGATTATTAATAACAATATCTTCGGGACAGCCCTGCACAAAAGTTTTCCCTTTATCCATCAGCCAAATTTTATCAGCAGCCTGTATAGCTAATTCAACATCGTGTGTTGACATTAGAATTGCCTTTTTTGTCTCTTTTGCCAAGCGTAATAAAATTTGAATAATCTCTATTTTGCTTGGAAAATCGAGAAAAGCAGTTGGTTCATCCAATATAATAACCCTTGTATCTTGCGCTAGAGCTTTTGCTATAAGCACTTTTTGCAGCTCTCCATCACTTAATTGGGTCAGTTCTCTATTTTTCATTTCTGAGATGCCAATCAAATCTAGAGCCCAGTCAACTACTGCAATATCATTTTTCGATAATTTTCCCCAAAATGAGGTATAAGGATATCGCCCCATACCAACAAGGCTCTCTACTGTTGTATGAGACAATTTTATTTTATCCGTCAACACCACACCCAACAGCATAGATAATTCTCTTTTTGTAATATTATTAATACTCTTAGCATCAATAATAACATCACCATTTATCTGAGGCAAAAATCCCGATAAGGATTTAATTAATGTTGATTTTCCTGCACCATTAGGTCCTAGCAAACAAATCAACTCTCCTTCGTTTAAATGGATATTAATATCTTTATGAAGCACAGTAGCCTCTCCTTTTGCAGATCTGTATCCTATCGAAAGATCTCGCGCTTCTAACAGTTTATTCATAATTGCCTCCTTTGCTTAAGAATAACCCATATAATAACAGGAGCTCCAATTATTGAAGTAATAGTGTTTATAGGCAAAGCACTATCGAAACCCGGCAAGCGAGCAATAAAATTACAGAAAAGCGCAATTACAGCACCGGAAATTATTACTCCCGGAACAAGTATTTTATTATCGGACGAAAGGAATAGATGACGTACTAAGTGCGGCACGGCAAGACCAATAAAGGCAATTGGACCGGTATATGCTGTTACAATAGCGGTTAAAAAACCGGATATTATCAACAAACCTGTTTTGGTTCGCTTTAAATTAAGTCCCAAATTCTGAGCATATCGCTCTCCTAAAAGATATATATTCATTGGCTTGATAAAAAGAAAAGATGCCAGCAGTCCTATTGATATTGTCCCGGCAAACAGCCACATCTGCGAAAGCGTAACATTAGCAAAGCTACCCAGCCCCCAAATTACAAAGGTCTTTAAGTCAGATTGATCGGAGTAAAATTTTAATATCCCAACAATAGAAGAGCCTGCATACCCCACCATTATACCTATTATCAATAAAACTGTATTGCTGGTAACATTGCGAGCCACAAGGGTTATAATGCCAAGAACAGTCATAGCGCCTAAAAAAGCAGCTAATGAAATTCCAATACTGCCAATAAATCCGGCTGACGAAAGCGAAGTCCCCACCACCCCCGAAAACAGAAGAATGACAAAGGCAACACCCAAGCTGGAACCTGCGCTAATACCTAATACAGATGGCCCCGCTAGCGGATTACGAAATAGAGTTTGCATTTGCAGTCCACTTATTGCAAGCGCTGCACCGGCAAACATTGCTGTAATAGCCTGAGGTAACCGCGATTTAATAATAATATTTCTCCATATCTCGGATTCTGATGAGGAGTTTATTAATATATTAACAACCGATTTTAAAGGGATATAGATTGAACCTGTAACAATATTTACCAGAAAAAGTACAATCATAGCAACAAACAGAGCTAATAACAACCACTGTTTTTTGAGAGTACGTTTTTTTATTTCTGCATTCATATTACTACTTTAATAATTTATAATATTTAGCGCTGTAACTATCTAATAAACCCGGATGAAAAACATCTATTAAATCGGATAAAATAATATCCGGTTCTACGGCTCCTGCGTTATAGTAATCCACTTTATGCGCATTACAGAAAAATACTTTTTTCTGTTTAAACGATTTAAAATCTGCAAAGCGATTATCTTCTTGCTTGAGTTTTTCGTACGAATAATTATCCGGATCTGTAACTATTAATCTCCAAAAATCTGCATTAGCTCCTTTAAAATAAACCGTCTCGAAATCGAGCGAAAGACTTCCCGAATGATTATCATCAGCCCATAAATATTCTGCTCCGGCATCAGCAAATAGTTTTGCCATATAACTCTCTCCTCCCGGCAGATACCACACACCACCGTAAGGTTTACTTGAAAGCACTGTGGGTTTTAATTCTGCATCACTAACTATTAAAGATAGATCGATATAACACTGCTCTATTCTCTCAAAAAGAGAGTCTGCCATTGCTTTTTTATCAAGCAATGCTCCTACCACTTTAATCCATTCGGTTCTTCCTAAAGGATGTGTTTCAAGATAATCTGCAAAAGGAAAAATCTCTATGCCGGTCTCTTTTAACTTATTAAAAGATTGATTTTTAAATGGCGATACCATTAAAACATCCGGAGATATAGAGATCAACTTCTCTATATTAAAACTTCCCGGAGAACCTATCTCCACAACCTCTCCGTCGGCAATTCTCTTTTTAAGCTTTTCGTCGGTAACATAATTAAAATTATCAACACCAATTACAGTATTATCCTCTTTCAGTTTATTGATAAATGCAACTTGCGTGCCCGACAATGAAACAATACGTTTTAGCGGAATCTGAAGTTTTTTTAAACCTTCGGGTAGGTTATCAATATTATCACCTTTACGATACAACAACACCCTTGTTGGAGGCAGCGATGCATCCCAAGGATTATTAAGATTTATTATATCAAATTTTTGAAATTTTGAAAAACTAAAACCCTCAGCGTATTCAGGTTTGTTTTGTATTAGAGTATTTTTTTTGCTGTTAACGTTATTACATCCTGATAAAAACAGAGAAAAACCAATAATAACAATGGTTATAACGCAATAATAATATATTTTTTTTTTCATCCGTTTATAATTTTATATTTCGGTCGGATGGAAGTCGCATTATAATCATGTCGTGTGTATTAAAGATTTTAGTATGGCTCGTTTCATCCGTTTATAATTTGTTTACCCTGATACCAGTGCATTAAGATTTCTATTTAACATAATATTTTTCTTTGTTTTTTTCAAAAATATTGTCCCTTTTTCTTAATAAAAAGGGATGGAAAAATCAAGGCTTACATAAAAATATCATTCATCTCTTTGCAATGCCTAATATCAAATACGTGTTAAAATGATCGATAAAAAAATTGAATTATTTTTTTCTTATTCGCGATTAAAAATCATTCCATAGCCTTAGCTACGTAATTATTTTTAAACAAAGA
>JAYEOD010000508.1:0-8024 GCA_034722575.1 Bacteroidota bacterium
TACAATTCACATCCAAAATTATTAGTAATAAACTAATTTATACTCAGTGCTTTTCCCATATAAAAATCCAGCACTGTTTTTTTAAACAAATATTCATACTTAGAGCGCAACAACTCACTTTTTGAGTTTGTAAACTCTTTTTTTGCTTCATTATACTCAACAAAATTAATCATACCTACATTAAACCTTTTTTCAGCATACATAAAAGCCTCTTTAGTAGCTAATAATTTTTGTGCTGAAGCCTGATTTTTATTCTTTGCAGCTACCGCATCTGCGTAAGCTTGCTGAATAGTTTTTCGTAAATTCTGTTTCTCAAGTTCTAATACATAGAGAGAATTTTCGCGTCCTAATTTTGCTTTTGAGAGTTGTGTTTTAGCTGCCAACCCATTAAAAATCGGAATTCGTAACGACACGCCAACATATTTACTCAGGTTATCAGAAAGCTGATCAGAAAATCCTTTTGGATCGTATGTTGATGGAATTTGAGTATCGGTATAAACAGGGATCTTATTATTTTGCGTATAACCTATCTCCTGTGTCACTGCCACATAATCAGCCCCCTCTTTATTAGCTTCTGAATACCCACTTCTAATTTGTCCGGATAATTCTAATGAAGGAGTAAGAGAGCTTTTTGCTATCTGGATATCTTTTTCAGCTACTTGAACATCAATTTCTGCGCTCTTAATATTTGGCTGATTTAACAATGCAAATTGATACACTGCACTAGCTTTTTCAAAAGTCATCATATAATTATCTAAAGCAACATCGGGTTTTTCTATTTCAAAACCATCTGCATTAGGAAAATCAAGAAGATGAGCCAACATAAGATAATTAACATCTAAAGAATTCTGCGCTAAAACAACCTGTAGCTGCTCGGTGGCCACTTGCGCTTCAACATTTAAAAGATTGCCCTTTGCTATTGTACCGGCTTCTACCATTTTTTTAGTGCGCTCAACCTGCTGCTTAGTAATATCGATTTGATTCTGTGCTATCTCTAACGACTCGATAGAGTAAAGAACATTCAGATACTGCGATGCTATCTGTAATCCAATATCATCTAACAATTTATCGCTATTCATCTTTCCACCTTCATAAGCCAGCGCTCTTTTTTCGCGCATATTACGTTTTCTAAAACCATTAAACAGCGTAACAGAACTATTTGCGCTAAAGCTATTTCCTTGGATACGATCGGTAGCAAATGAATTTGTAAACGGGTCAACCGATTTACCCCACGAATAATCATGTCCTACCGCCCCATTTAAAGTTGGAAGCATATCCATTTTACTCTGTTTCACATCTAATTCGAGATTTTTTAAACTTAAGGCTTGTTGCTTAACCTGAATATTATTGTCGTAAGCATGTTTTATACAATCTTGTAGCGACCATTTTTTCTCTTGTGCAAAAAGTTGTGTTGCAAAAAACAGTGCCATCAGTGTTATAAACAAATTCTTCATTTTATACATATTTATTATTTTCTACTATCACTAAAAATACTATGCCAATTTTATTAAACATTGCTGTTACAGCATTTTACAACCGAAGTTAATTATTTCATCTTGTTCGATTACGCCCAACACATGTCCATAAATGAACGCTATAATCTTTAGTAAAATTGTGTTCAATCACAAAGATAAGTTTTTAATAATAATAATATTGTGCGCATAAATATTGACTAAATAGTGTTTGTCAAAGTCGGCAATTTCAGAATTAGTCACGGCGTAACTTTTTCAAAAAACTGAATAAAAACTGTTAATTTCTTTTTTATCTCAAAGTTAAGTCACACCGTGAATTTATAGAGAGTCTCTAAATAATAGATACAAATTCACTTTTCTGAATAAACTCATGTATATTTGAAAACTTTGATAAATTATACCAAATACGTGTTAAACAACAACTTGATATGAGTTTTAGAAAACTACTTCTATTTTTATTTTCCCTGTCATTTTTTTCGTCAACAGGTCAATCACTTAGCGACACTATTGATGTTACTAAATATTCTATTAACCTTGAAGAGATCAACACATCTGACAAAACAATAAAAGGATTTACCGATTTACGAATTACAACTCCTTTAAATAACCTCGCTGAAATAACTTTAGAGTTAATTGAATTAACTGTCGATTCGGTATTTTGTAATGATGTTAAAATCCCTGATTTTACTCATAACAACGGACGAATTATCACACCATTAGAAGAGGCTATTAGTATAAACGACACTATTTTTATGCGGATTTATTATCATGGAGAACCATTTTCGGAAAACTGGGGAGGATTTCACTTCTCAGGTGATTACGCCTTTAATCTGGGGGTAGGATTTCAATCGATGCCTCATAACCTTGGCAAAACATGGTTTCCATGTGTTGATGATTTTGAAGACAGAGCAGATTACGAATACTATATAACTGTAGAAGAGACTAAAAAAGCTGTTTGCGGCGGAATTCTTATTGAAGAGACTTCAAATGGTGACGAAACAACTACATTTCACTGGAAAATGGAGGAGACTATTCCTACCTACCTCGCTTCAGTAGCAATTGGCGAATATATTCTTTACGAAGATATTTATGAAGGAAAGGAGCAAAATGTCCCAATTCAAATTTGGTGTCGCACTTCGGAATATAACAATATTGAAGGCTCTTTTATTAATCTTAAAAACATCTTACCCTTTTACGAATCGCACTGGGGAGCATATCCTTTTTCGCGAGTTGGTTATGTAAGTACGGCAAAAGGCGCTATGGAACATGTTGGGAATATTGCATATCCATACGGATGTATAAACGGAAACACCGACGATGAATGGCTTTACGCTCATGAATTGGCTCATATGTGGTTTGGAAATAAAGTAACCTGTTCTACTGCCGGCGATATGTGGCTAAACGAAGGATGGGCTGTATTTAATGAATTTTTTTACCGTGAGGGGCTATATGGCGAAGAGAGTTATATGGAAGAGTATCGCGACAAGCACCAAGAGGTATTATATAAGGCGCACACCTCTTCGGGCGATGGCGATTATTATGCGCTTTACGACCTTCCGCTAACCATTACTTACGGAAAAACAGCTTACGACAAGGGAAGTATAGTAGTTCATACTTTACGTAACTATCTGGGCGACGCAGTATTTTTTCCGGCAATAAGAGCATATTTGGAAGAGTTTGCTTATCAACCGGCTTCTTCGTTCGACTTGCGCGATTTTTTAACTGAAGAGACAGGTGTTGATATGACTGATTTTTTCGATAATTGGGTTTTTACTACCGGTTTTCCGGGATTTGAAATTGATAGTGTAGTAGCTTCTAATAAAGGGAATTATCAGGTTTTTATACAACAAAAATTAAGAGGAAGAGATACTTTTTCGGATGGGAATATTATTGAAATAACCTTTATGGATGAAGAGTGGAACACCTATTCTGAGACAATAACTGTTTCGGGCGAGCATGACGCAAAAACTTTTAACGTTCCATTTATTCCGATTTCTACTTTCGTAGATTTTTACGACAAAACAGCTGATGCCACTACCGATATTAAGACGGTTATAAAAGAGCCCGGAGAAATTAATTTATCAAATGTGTTTTTGAAAATAAACACTACCACAATCATAGATTCGGCATTTTTACGAATAACACATAACTGGATTGCTCCGGATAGTGTTAAAGATATAAATTCTGATTTACGATTATCGGATTACAGATATTGGAAAATTGATGGCATTATACCGGATAATTTTTCTGCCTCAGCACAATTTTTTCACAACTACAACAGCTCTTTAGATAACACTTTGGAAATTAACGATGGCGAAGAGATTGTTTTAGTTTATCGCGCCAACCAAAGCAACGATTGGGAAGTTACTGATTTTACAATGATTGGACAAAACACTATTGGCTATCTTGTTGCTAACAATTTGCAAAAGGGAGAGTACTCTCTCGCAGTACACCCAATCAGCGGAACTGATATTTCCGATATAGACTCTAAGGGCAAACTCTCTATCTATCCTAATCCTGCAAAAGAGGCTTTTACTATAGAGACTAAAAACATCTGCAAAGGAGATATTAATATATATAATGTAACAGGAGCATTAGTTAACAGTTATTCTATATCGAACGAAAAAATAAAAACTATCAGTAACCTTCCTGCAGGAACATACTTTATTGAATTAGTTTCTGATAAAAGAGTTATTGAAAAACAGAAAGTTGTTGTAACCAAATAAGAGGTTGAGGTTATTAATCAAATCATGCGAATCAAAAGTTGGAATTTTGTTAGCGTAACAATTATTGTTTTCATTTTTCTGTTATTTGATTTGCATTCGGGGCATTAGTGTTGGGCTGAAAGCCCTTTTTAGTTCAGCCCGAAGCAACGCTTCGGGTTAATAAAATGAATGTGTTTATTCGCCCTGAAAGGGCAGTTTATTCTTGTTGAAGACACACAATTCAACCCTTGATTCGCATAAATAAATATTAACATATGACACATACAGAAAAATTACGTTTAGTATTTGAAGAGCAAGCCAATAGCTATAATGCAAAAAAAATGAGCTCTTATATGCGCAACAAATTTGAGTATTTCGGACTAAAAAGTCCTGAAAGAAAAGATATTACAAAACTGTTTTTTAAAAATAACGGTTTACCCGATGATGTTGATGCAATGGCAAAAGAGTGGTGGCAACAGCCCGAGCGCGAATTTCAATACATTGCAATGGAGATGCTCGACAAAAACAAAAAAAAATCAGACCGCAATAGAATTGAGCTGTATGAATATCTTATCATAAATAAATCGTGGTGGGATACAATTGATTTAATTGCAGCAAAACTGGTTGGATACCATTTCCGGGCTTTTCCGGATTTGACTCCTGTTTACACAGAAAAATGGATGAATTCAGGGAATTTCTGGCTACAACGTACTTGTTTGCTGTTTCAACTAAAGTATAAAAAAGATACCGACTGGGAGATGATGCAGCGCTTTATTCACGAGCTAAAAGATGAAAAAGAGTTCTTTATCCGTAAAGCAATTGGCTGGGTTCTACGCGAATATTCAAAAACATATCCTGATAAAGTACAAGAGTTTATTGATAATACAGAGCTGTCGAACTTAAGCAGAAAAGAGGGATTGAAGATTATTGAAAAAAACAGATGAAAATCCCCTTCTAGTGTTTGTCTATAAAGCCAGCAATTTCAGAATTAGTCACGGCGTGACTTTTTCAAATAACTGAATAAAAACTGTTAATTTCTTTTTAATCTCAAAGTTGAGTCACACCGTAACTTTATATACAGACCCTATCTACAGGCTGTATATAAAGTCAAACACTATCTGACTTCACATACCAACTTAAAGCCAATACCGTGCACATTAATCAGTTGAATATTTGGATCTTGTTTTAGGTACTTTCTTATTTTAGCAATATACACATCCATACTTCTGGCATTAAAGTAGCTGTCGTCTTTCCATATTTTCATCAAGGCATCGCCTCTATCCAATACTTTATTAGCATTTTGAGCCAACAATTTTAAAAGATCCGATTCTTTTGAAGTGAGCTTACTCTCTTTCTCTTCCGATTTTAATATTTGTCGATTATAATCAAATTCCAGAGAGCCAATTTTAAAAAATGTTTTATTTTCATCGATGGTAGTATCGCCGCTTCTACGCAGTATAGCAGTAATGCGAGCCGTAAGCTCTTCCATAGAAAATGGTTTGGTAAGATAATCATCAGCGCCAATAGTAAATCCTTTTAGCTTGTCTTGTTGCAGCGATTTTGCTGTTAAAAACAGCAAAGGAATATCTTTATTCTTTTCACGGATATTTTTCCCTAAAGTAAAACCATCCATCACAGGCATCATCACATCAACAATACAAAACGAAAAAGAGTCTTTCTCAAATGCTTCCCACGCCAGCTGTCCGTTTACAAATAGTTCTGTTTGATACCCTTTGGCTACGAGGTAATTTTTTAAAATAACACCTAAATTTTTATCATCTTCAGCCAACAATATTTTTATATCCTTATTTATCATAACCTATTTTTTAAATGGGAGAAAGATCTTAAACACAGATCCTTTATTCAATTCGCTCTCTAGCTGAATGCGTCCGTTCAATTTTTCGATAATAAATTGTACATAGCTTAAACCCAAACCAAATCCTTTTACATCGTGAACATCGCCGGTATGAACGCGGTATAATTTATCAAAGATTTTTTTCTGATTAGCCTTACTCACTCCTATTCCGTTATCTTTAACACTAATTACTATCTCGTTTTGCGTATTTTCTGTAGAGATAATTATCCTTGGTTTTTTAGGAGAATATTTATTTGCATTATCAAGCAAATTGTTAAACACATTAAGCAGATGGTCGTGATCGCCAATAACAAAAGAGTTTCCGGCATTTATATCTCTTTCTATTACCCCGTCTTTAATCTCTACCTGCATTTTATTTATAGAGATAGCCTCTTCAATAATCACATTAATATCAACCAAATCCTGATAAAGTTCTAAATCGCCTTTATCTATAATAGCAGTTTGAAGAATTTTTTCTGCTAAAGAACCAAGTCTCTTATTCTCTTCGCTAATCATGCTGATATATGATGAATAAAGCTCTTCAGATTTTTTAATATCTTTATCGCTCAATGCCTCACAAGCCAGAGACACCGTAGAGATTGGTGTTTTAAATTCATGAGTCATATTATTAATAAAATCATTTTTCATCTCCGAGAGCCTCTTTTGATCTATTAATGTTTTAATAATAAAGATAAAAGAAAGAAAAACCAAGATAACCAAAATTAATGATACAGATATCATTCCTGCAAGTTTCGTTACCAAAAACTTTTTTTCTTGTGGGAAATAAATAATCAAATACTCAGGGTTCATAAACATCTCGCTAGGATATAGAGAAAACGTAAACCCATGTTCGGCAAGTTGATTACGATATTCGCCGGTTTTTTGTAACACAAACTTTTTTTGCGAAGTACTATAAATACCAAACTCAAATTTAGTATCTATCCCTTTTTGATGCAACTCTTTGGTAATTAATGAATCGAGAACAGATTTTGAAACTTTCTCTTCGATAGACTTCTCTTGTCCCAGATAAAAAATATCTTCAAAAACATCAGACATCATAAACGATTTTTGCCATAAGGTTTTCAATTTTCCGTTAAGGTTATCCAAAATATCCTTTGGCACACTCGGATTAATACTAATCATCGATCTAATGCTATTATTACGAGAAGCATTTTTTTTATCATAAAAATCTGTATCGATTTTCTTTATCAAATTCCCGGAATCATCTATAGTAATTTCAATGCGAATATTCTCATTACCAAGATCCAGAGTGCTATTTTTCATATCCTTATCCCACGGAATAGAATCCAACTCTTTTAAAAACAAAAAATTAAGTGTATCCAAAGTACTCAAAAACGAAGATCCTGATTTATCACAACACGTCCTTTGCGTTATGCGATTAGCTGCCTCCATTTGCTCGAGTTTACTAACAACTTTCGAAATAGCTTCATCAACGCTGCGGTTAAAATTCGACTCTTTCAGATTAATAGCATTATTAATCCAATATATCTGCATACCAACCAAGCCCAATAAAACAAATGAAGTCCCGATAATTAATGATATGATAACTTTTCTATTCATAAAAATTTACTAATAAACTTCCCATATCAATCATCAGCTTTTTTTAAATTTTTTTTTTCTTCTATTATGAATTGTCCAGAGCTTGCTATATATTCTTCTTGATCATTATCTTCTTCTACTAATGTGTTCATTGGTGTAGCTGATATAGGAGGTAAATTTATAACTTCAGGCTTTTCCATTTTTTATGATTTTTTAGGATTAGCACCAGGAAGCTATTTGAATAATTGTAACTTGAGTTCTTCTAACTTATTTCCTAGCTCAATTTCTTCAGCCTTGTCTTCCTCATTTTAATCATTATCTGGAGATACAGGCTCTGGCTCAGAATTATCCCATTTACCTCCCATAGTTATGGGTAAATATGTATTTGGTACATAAGACAATATTTCTGGATCACAACTAGTTCCCATGACT
>JAYEOD010000509.1:0-1565 GCA_034722575.1 Bacteroidota bacterium
CTATAACAACTTTTTTGCCGCATACAGTGCAAATGCCATTATTGCGAAGCGTCTCCACAGGATTCCAGCACACATCACATTTTCGGTGTCCATCGTAATGGTATTTACCCTCTTGGGGATACATATCTATAGTACCCAAAAACTTATTCGGGTCGCCGGTTTTCATAGCATCAATAATATGATAATACGATAATTCGGTATTAAAAACATTAGCATTCCTGCCCAGTTTTTCCGGTGAATGCGCATCAGAATTAGCAATCAGAGTATATCCATCTAAAGAGCTCAGCATCCAGTTCATGGGAGGATTGGTAGATAAACCGGTTTCCACAGCATAGATATGCGACGACAAATCGCCAAAACACTCTTGTATAGAATCGAACCCCGATTTAGAGCCCATGGCCGAAAACCACGGCGTCCAGATGTGTGCCGGAACAAAAAACATCTCATCAGAAATATCGAGGCAAATCTCTAACAAATCGCGACTATCGAGACCCAAAATAGGACGACCATCAGAAGTAATATTAAAATTCATTTGCTGTAAACGATTCTGAAAACGTTGCACAGCATCAAAATCGGGCATAAAAACAACATTATGCACTTTGCGCACCTTGTAGTATTTTTTATAGATATTACTAATTTCTCCGGTAAGGATAAACCTAACCTCCTGCTCATGGCAATATGGCGCTTTTATGCGATACTCTTGTTTCAATTTGTACAAGCCCTGTTCGGCCGGCTCCAATTTGTCCTGTAGCTCTTTTAACCATTCGGGATGCGTAAGGTCGCCGGTACCAATAACTTTAATCCCCTTATACCTTGCCCAATAGTCGAGATATTCGGGTGTTAATTTTTTACTTGTAGCCCTTGAATAATGTGAGTGGATATGAAAATCGCCTGTAAACTTCATTTTTCTATTCCTTTTCGCGCTTCAACGCCATTGTGGTAATAATGTTTTATCTCCTTCATTTCGGTAACCAGGTCTGCTATATCAATAATTTCCTGTGGAGCATATCGTCCGGTGATAATTATTTCTACATTCTCCGGTCTGTTATTCAGCATTTCCAACACCTTTTGTGTGGTGAAGAGTTTGTAATAGAGAGCTATATTCAGCTCATCAAAAATCACCATATCATATTTGTCCGACAAAAGGATCTCTTTCATCTCGGCAAATCCCTTTTGTGCTGCGTCAATATCTTTTTGTGTTGGATCGTTATAAATAAAACAATCTAAACCATACTGTTTTAATGTGATATTGTTGCTCAGATATTTATCGATAGCATCAATTTCATTATAATGCATGCCTTTTACAAACTGCCCAATAAACACCTTCATGCCAGCGCCACAGGCTCGTAGCGCCAGTCCGAAAGCCGCAGTGGTTTTACCTTTGCCGTTTCCGGTATATACTTGAACATATCCTTTTTGCTTCATTCGTTTATATTTTAGACAGGATTAACATGTTTTTTATCCGTTTATAGTTTGTTTATCTTAATTACCAGCATATTGAAGTCTCTATTTAACATGATATTTTTTTGTTGTTCTTTTGCCTTGACGAGTCCACTCTAAAAACT
>JAYEOD010000510.1:0-1564 GCA_034722575.1 Bacteroidota bacterium
AATTTAAAGATTATGCAAGTAATGAAAAATTACAGTATATTTGAAAATTAATCGTTTCAAAAACCGCACTACGCATAGCCCAATTGTTATCACCAAAGTGAAAAATATTTGAGTATAATTAGTGAAAAATAATAGAAAGGAAATATAATTATGGCTAAAGCAAAAACCGAAGAAAAAGAAATAAGTGCTAAGCAAAAGGCTTTAAACCTTGTCTTAGATAAAATGAATAAGGAGTATGGTAAAGGGGCTGTTATGAAAATGGGGGATGTTGTTATAGAAGATATCCCTGCTATTTCAACAGGTTCTATAGGTTTAGATACGGCTTTAGGTGTTGGTGGTTTACCTCGTGGAAGGGTGATAGAAATTTTTGGCCCTGAATCGTCAGGTAAAACAACAATTGCTCTTCATGCTCTAGCACAGGCTCAAAAAGCGGGTGGTATAGCTGCTTTTGTTGATGCAGAGCATGCTTTTGATCGCTTTTATGCAGAGAAATTAGGTGTTGATATTGATAATCTTTTAATCTCGCAACCCGATAATGGAGAGCAGGCTTTGGAAATTACTGATAATTTGATTCGCTCCGGTGCTATTGATATAATTGTAATTGACTCGGTTGCTGCATTAACACCAAAAGCTGAGATAGAAGGGGAGATGGGCGATTCGAGAATGGGATTACAGGCTCGTTTAATGTCGCAGGCTTTACGTAAACTTACTGCTACTATTAGTAAAACTGGTGCAACATGTGTTTTTATTAACCAGTTAAGAGAAAAAATTGGTGTGATGTTCGGTAATCCCGAAACAACAACAGGTGGTAATGCTCTGAAATTTTATTCTTCAATACGTCTTGATATTCGTAGAATTGGTCAGATAAAAAATTCTACTGAGGTTGTAGGAAACCGTGTTCGGGTAAAAGTAGTGAAGAATAAAGTAGCTCCACCATTCCGTCAGGCTGAATTTGATATGATTTATGGCGAAGGAATCTCTAAAATGGGTGAAATTATTGATATGGGGGTTGATTTCGATATTATTAAGAAGGCTGGTTCGTGGTTCTCGTACGGAGATACTAAACTTGGTCAGGGACGTGATGCTGTTAAAGGTATTATGACTGATAATCCTGAGTTGGAAGAAGAGCTGGAAGCTAAGATTAGAGCTAGAATAGCTGAAAAGTAAAAAATGTTTATATAGAATTTTTTAAAAAGCATATTTTTGTAGTTTTGAGCTGCGAAATATGCTTTTTGTTTTCTGATGAAATCAGGAACGCAGATTATATGGATTTGCGCAATTTTTTTTATTGTAAATCATGTCTAAAAAATAATTATATACTTATGAAGTTAACAACAGTAATAATAACAGGCTTTTTATTAATAACTTTTGCGGCTTGTAATAATAATAACGATACTGGTAATCGTAGTGATAGTAGTGCAGTGGAGACAGATTCTATTGCTATTATTACAAATAAAATACAGAACGATACGGCTAATGCTGATTTTTTTCATAAGCGTGCAAAACTTTACCTTTCTGAAAAAAACTATAATAACGCTTTGAGCGATGTAGGAAAAGCTATACA
>JAYEOD010000511.1:0-1559 GCA_034722575.1 Bacteroidota bacterium
ACATCAATCATCTCCATTCTATCGCGCAAAGCGGGATGAATAGTACTAATTGTATTAGCAGTAGCAACAAACATAATATTAGACAAGTCGTATTCTACTTCAAGAAAATTATCGTGAAAAGTACTATTTTGTTCAGGGTCTAAAACCTCTAATAGTGCTGAGGCCGGATCCCCATTAACAGTAGAACTGGCCACCTTATCAATTTCATCAAGAACAAAAACAGGATTTGATGACTTCACTTTTTTCAAATTTTGAATAAGTCTTCCCGGTAAAGCGCCAATATAAGTCTTTCTATGACCACGTATTTCAGACTCATCACGCATACCGCCTAATGACATACGAATATATTTTCGTCCAAGAGCTTCGGCAATAGATTTTCCTAGAGATGTTTTACCAACTCCGGGAGGGCCCACGAGACAAATTATAGGTGATTTCATATCATTTTTCAGCTTAAGAACAGCAAGATATTCTATAATTCTCTCTTTAACCTCTTTTAAACCATAATGATCTCGATCAAGGATTTTCTGAGCATGATCCAGGTCAAAGTTATCTTTTGTAAACTCACCCCAAGGTAAATCCACCAAAACCTCAAGATAATTCATCTGTATAGAATACTCCATAGCAGAGGGATTCATACGCTGCAGTTTAGTATATTCTTTTTCAAACACATCAGAAATATCTTTAGACCATTTCTTTTTTTTAGCTTTTTTTCTTAATGCATCAAGTTCCTGTTCGTTAGAAGATGCATCACCAAGCTCTTCCTTAATAGTTTTCATTTGTTGATGCAAGAGATAATCGCGCTGTTGTTTATCCAGATCAACCTTTACTTTTTTATGTATTTTATTTTTTAAATCCAATACCTGCAACTCTCTAGAAAGCGACTTTAAAATATATTCAGCCCTATCCTGCATTTCATCATATTCGAGAGCAAATTGTTTTTCAACTACATCAGTATTTAGATTAGAGCAAACAAAATTCACCAAATAGTTATTACTCTCTATATTTTGTACAGCAAAAGAGGCATCAGAAGGAATAATCGGTGACTTTTTAATAACCTGTAAAGCAATATCTTTAAGAGCAGAAACAAGAGCTTCAAACTGCTTAACACTATATGCTTTTTGAGTATTAGGGCGAGCTGTTACTTTAGCAATATCGTATGGTTCAGTAGAAATAATTTCTTCGATCTGAAAACGACGACGCCCCTGAATAATCACAGTAGTGCTACCGTCGGGCATATTAAGCATTTTAATAATCTTTGCTACAGTACCTATTTTATATAAATCATCTAATTCAGGTTCTTCAATAGCAACATCTTTTTGAGCAAGACAGCCAAGTATTTTATTTCCTTTATTAACTTCTTTTATTAATGCCAACGATTTTTCACGTCCAACTGTAATAGGAGTAACAATTCCCGGAAACAGAACAGCATTACGCAAAGGTAATATCGGCAATATTTCAGGGATTGCCTCTTCTTCGATTTCATCCTCATCTTCTTGCGATAATACGGGAATAAATTCTGCATCCCCCTGTATCATATCCGAAAATCCCATTGAATTTTT
>JAYEOD010000512.1:0-7950 GCA_034722575.1 Bacteroidota bacterium
TTGAAAGTCCCCATTGTTGCAGATATGGGAGTAGGGGAGAATTGGCTCGAAGCAAAATAATTGCCAAAGGCAGAATAACCGATAAAACCAGTAATCAGTCTTTGCCCTCTGCCAATGTTTATTTGCCAGAACAACAGAAAGGCACTCTAACTGACAATAATGGTTCATACAATTTGAATAATTTGCCAAAGGGAAAAATAAAAATTCAGTTTTCCTATATAGGTTACAAAACCATTATAAAAACCCTACTAATTGAAGACTCAGAAATTATACTTAATATAGAAATGGAGACATCGGTGTTACAAGCCGAAGAAGTAGTGGTTTCAGGTGGAACATTTACTACTCAGCATCAAAATGCAATAAAAATTGAAGTATTAAAAAGCAAAGATATAGCAGAAATTGGAACACCATCATTTACCGAAGCAATAGCCAATGTTCCGGGTGTAGATATGATATCAAAGGGCGTTGGAGTTGCCAAACCGGTAATTCGTGGTTTATCAATGACCAATATATTAATGCTGAACAATGGCATAAAAATGGAGAATTTTCAATTTTCTGAGAATCACCCCTTTATTATCGATGAATTTGGAATTGACAGAATTGAAATTATCAAAGGGCCGGCATCTTTACTATATGGTTCTGATGCTGTGGGTGGAGTTATCAATGTATTAAAAGAAAAACCAGCTCCCGTTGGAAAGATAATTGGCGATTTCAATACACAATACCATTCCAATACACAAGGCATAGTAAGTAATTTAGGCGTTAGAGGCAGCTCTGAAAACTTTTTTTGGGGTTTACGTGGTGGCCTAAAAAGCCATGGTGATTATTGTGACGGAAACGGAGATTATGTGCCCAATACTCGATTTAACGAAAAAAGTTTTAAAGCAAATATAGGTCTGATAAAACCTTTTGGATTGTTCCGATTATACTATGATTATAATCAACCCAACTTAGGAATGTGTGTTGGAGATGCCATTGCTTTAACAACAGAAAATGGAAGAGAAAATAAAGTTTGGTATCAAGAATTGACCAATCACCTTATTTCAACCAAAAACACTTTGTTTTTCGGAAAATATAAAGTAGATGTGAATGCCGCTTATCAGATGAATAACAGGCGCTTGCAAACCGATAATAATAAACCGGCTTTCGAAATGGTAGATATGGATCTGAATACCTTTTCGTATGAAATAAAAACCTATTTGCCTTCAGGAGTCAATTCAGAATATATCATCGGATTGCAGGGAGCCAATAAAACCAATAGGAATCATGATGCACCAAATCACGTATTGCCCGATGCCGATGTAAACGATTTCTCAGTTTTTGGATTAGTACAACATACTTTTTTCGATAAATTAAAAACCCAAGCAGGAATTAGATATGATTTTCGCACAATTTCTACAATTGCCGAAATAAATAAAGACGCAATAGATAATGATTACAGTAACATAAGTGCTTCCGTAGGTGCTACATACGAATTAAACAGACATATTTTATTGCGAGCCAATTTAGCTTCGGCACACCGAACCCCTAATATTGCAGAACTAACTCAAAATGGAATGCACGGTTCAAGATATGAACAAGGAGATCCAGATTTAAAATCACAACGCAGTTACGAAGCCGATTTAAGTGTGCATTTTCACTCAAAACATATAATAGTCGATTTGGCAGGATTTTATCATAGCATAAACAATTACATTTTTATAGCCCCAACAAATGATACCATTGCTAGTGGTGATGAAATCTACAGATATTCGCAAACCAATGCAAAAATTTATGGGAGTGAACTTAGTTTGAACATTCTACCAGTAGATTGGATAAATATTAAAACCTCTTATGCTTACTTGATAGGAAAACAAAATGATGGGAACTATCTGCCATTTATTCCACAAAACAAATTGCGCTTAGAACTTAAACTTCAAAAACAAAAAATAGCATTTCTGGAAAATCCATTCGTAAAATTAGGGGGCTTATACACTGCAAAGCAAAACAAACCCGCAATGTTCGAAACAGAATCAGACAGTTACTTTCTGTTAAATGCAGGGATTGGAGCAAATTTTAAATGGTCAAATCAATTGCTGGCCATTTCTATTCAGGCAAACAATTTATTAGACGAAACTTATACGGATCACTTATCTACCCTTAAAAACTTAGAATATTACAATATAGGTCGAAATATTAGCATAAACATAAGAATGCCATTTGGTATAAAATAAAGAGTAAAAATAGGGTTCCGTCGTGCAAAATACGACGGAACCTTTAAATACGAGATATGAAAACAAATAAAATTATAGGAATGGTTTTACTTATAATCATTGGTTTACCATTTGCAATAAGAGCACAGGAATTGAGCAAAATGAAACTTAATGGTTTCTTAGACACCTACCATGCCGTGCAAAGTAATAGTCCAAATGATTTTATGAGTTCACGCACACGCTTGCGTACAGAGCTGGATATGAAAAAAGGAAAGTCGTATATGTTTGCATCTCTTAATGCTACCTATAACAGTATTCTACCTGAACAAACACAAATAGAACTGAGAGAAGCTTTTTTAGAATATACCACCAAAAACTGGAATTTTAAAGCCGGGCGGCAGATTGTTATTTGGGGTATAGCCGATGGTTTACGAATTACCGATGTAGTATCACCGATGGACATGACCGAATTTTTAGCTCGTGATTACGATGACATACGAATACCGGTAAATGCAATGAGAGTGAGGTATCTAACTCAAAACATGCGAGCAGAATTAATATTTATTCCTGTTTCATCATTTTTTATTGTGCCTTATGAACCAGAAAATCCCTGGTCGATTTTTCCTTCAAATACAGGAACTTATTTTGATGTGAACATGGGCAATACTCCAGAAAAGAATTTTAAGAACAGCGAATACGGCGGGCGTTTATCTTTTTTCTTGTCAGGTATTGATTTTAGTATATCGGCACTTCATACATGGAACAAAATGCCTGTTTTTAAACATCAATTATCAACAAATAACGATACTGTATTTGTAAATGCTCTACACAATAGAATGGATATGCTTGGTGCGGATATTTCAATGCCGATAGGAAAATTTGTAATTCGGGGAGAAGTTGCTGAATATTTTGGAGAAGTACAATCTCTCAATATGCAGGCTAACAGTAACACTTTTATAAAACGCAACACTACAAATTTTCTTATAGGAGTAGATTGGTATCCCGGTAATGAATGGACTTTTACCACCCAATATTCTCATAAACTAATTCCTGATTATGTTGACATAATAGAAACTAAAGAGAATACTGCATTAGCAACTTTGGGTATAACTAAGAAAATTTTACGCAGCACTTTGAACTTATCAACTTTTACGTACTTAGATATTACAAACAATGGTTTTTTTAACAGAACAAGCGCCGATTATTCATTAACCGACGAGATTCATGTTATGTTGGGTTACGATTGGTTTAATGGCGATAAAGGAATGTTCGGAATGTATAAAGATAATTCTGAAATCTGGTTTAAGGCTAAATATAGTTTTTAGTATTTCTATCCCTTTTTTATGGGGTAAAAACTAGTGGAAAATCATAATCTTGTGCTATTGTACGTATAAATGAAACTGCTCAATTTTGTATTGATTATTAATGGTGAATTTAAACATATTTATAACGATTTGCCATTTTAGTTTATCCTTTGTTTACTGGTATAAACAGGTTGACAAAGTATATTAAATAATATATTAATATTATAACGTAAAATAGTAGTACAAATGAAAAAAATAAATGTAGTTTTAGTATTATTACTTTTAGTAAGTAATGTTCTTTTTGCTCAGTGGAAAATTGATGAAGATTTCGAAAATGGAGGTCTTCCTAATACATGGACGGTACATGATATTGACATGGACGGCTTGGAATGGTGGGATGATGAAGACAACCCCCATTCAGGAACAACAGCAGTAGGTCTATATTCAATGAATCCAAGCAATGATTGGTTAATTACTCCTCAAGTAACTATTGATGATGGAGATGTTTTTTCTTTCTGGCTTAGTTCTTATTACGGTGCCGATGACGAAGATTTTAATATAAAAATATCTACCACTTCTAGTGATGTAGATGATTTTGTTGATTTTAATCCTTCTATTTATATCACTCAATCTTCATCAGATTATATTAACTATTCTTATGATTTAAGTGCTTATTCAGGACAAACGGTATATCTTGCAATACAGTGTGTATCTGATAATCATGAAGGAGGAAGTGCCGGTTATGTTACTGTTGATGATCTGAAAGTAGGGCAGGAGTCTACCGTCAATTCTTCTATCGAGATTGGTAACGAGACTGAAGTAGATATCCACCTCCCAATGGCTCCATACTGGAAATATAGTTACTCTCAGGTGATATATCATAAAGATGAAATTAACGTAGAAAATAAAAGAATAAATAAAATTTCTTATCACTATAATGGTGAATCTTCATGGAATGACCATGCAGTAATTTATATGGGGCATACCAGCCTGAACAATTATAACGAAACTGAATGGATTCCTGTTTCAGAACTTACAGAGGTATATAACAGTGATTTTACTGTAAATGAAGAGAGATGGGTTGAATTTACATTATCAGAACCTTTCACTTATAATAATACAGATAACTTAGTCATTGCATTTAACGACAATAGCAGCGCATCAGGAGCCCATAGTTCTGAAGATGATTTTTATTGTACACATACTGATGCGGTGCGCGGATTGATCTATCACAATGACTATTCAAGCGTCAATATTGAAAATCCTACAACTGCAATTAAGGTTAGTTCTTTAGCAAATATTCAAATATCTTTTGAAGATATCCCTTCAGATCCAGTTGCTGGTATTAACACAGAATCAGTAAATTTTGAACAAGTTCTGTTAGGTCAATCTTCAGAAGAAAATGTTACAATAACAAATATGGGTTCAGAAGATCTGGTAATCTTCGGTATTGAAATTACCAGTAATCCTAACAATGAATTTAGCTTTTCACCTGTATTCAGTGAAAGTATTACCCTAGCAATGGGCGAATCGCACGATATATCTTTAACATTTAATCCTGCTACTGAGGGTAATATAAGCGCAGAGCTACACATTTCCAATAATAGTGAAGTCCAACTAAATATTCCATTATCAGGAAATGGAATTAACGGAACAATAACACAATTTCCATATACCGAAGGATTCGAAGATGACTCCCGGTTTTCTTTAGGTTGGATTAACCAAGACGGTAACTGGAACATCGGTAAGGAATCCCACACAGGCACCAGATGTGCAAGGGTTTCCTATGAACATAATTCGGGAGATGCCATTTTAATTGCTCCACCAGTTAATTTGCCGGAAAATTCACAAATTTCTTTCTGGTGGAAAGATGATGATATTTCTTTGTCAAAAGTAGTTGGGCACGATACCACCTTCTTTGAAATTTCAACTAATAACGGAACTTCTTGGGAGATTATGGATACTTTGTCTGCCAATGATCATCACAGTGAATATATTAATGTGATTCACGATTTATCCGCTTTTGCTGGTGATGGTGTATTATTACGATGGAGAGATGTATCTGATAATTCATATAGTGCTTATGGAACAGGTTTAGACGATATTCTGATAGAAGTATCAAATCTAAATATTGCAGCACCAACTTTTAACCCTATAGCTGGAACATATAACGAAACTCAAAATGTTTCTATCTTATGTGATACTGAAGGAGCTAGTATTTATTATACTTTAGATGGTAGTGAACCTTCAAACGAATCTGCTATTTTTTCAACTTCAATTGAAATTATTGAAACTACTACTATTAAAGCTATCGCTTGTAAAGAAGATTTTAATAGTAGTGATGTTATATCATCTGAATATATTATAGAGGAAAGTATTTCTTACACACTTCCTTTTACCGAAAATTTTACTAATCCCGAAGTTTTACCAACAGGATGGACTACATGGAATGGTGATCCTTGGGATGCTTGCTACAATGGTACGCAAGGTCATGATGACGGAGCAGCTTATTGTCTGTGGGAAACAGGATGGCTTATCTCTCCCGCAATTACGGTGCCTGAAGAAGAGATGTTAAAATTAAGTTTTTACCAATCTATGTTTGGTACATCTGATTATGTGAAACATGGTATATATTACTCTACTACTGGTGGTTTAAATGAAAATGAATGGATAGCTATTAATGATGATCTTGGTGAACCTTGTGGTTCTTGGGAGTTGATGGATAATAATTTTATTTCCGAATACTCTGGCACACAAATTTATGTAGCATTTAAATATACTGCTGATGAAAATGGTGGTGTGGGCTGGAATATTGATGACGTCGCTTTAAATGTTGTTGATAATACTCCAATTAATGTATATCCATATATTCAAGATTTTGATGCAGTATCAGTGCCTGCTTTACCCGAAAAATGGCATGCAATTATTAATACCTCTTCTAATACAGGCATTGTACAAACAAAACTTGGACATGCACATTCTGATCCAAATTCTGTTATGATGAAAAATGCAAATGATATTAATGGCGACTTTATTCTAGTTTCTCCTAAATTTGATGACTTATCAGGAAAAGAAGTATCTATATGGGCTGATGGGAATAGCAGTTCTACTGTTAGTCTTATCGTTGGAACTTTAAGCGATTTTAATGATGCCTCTACATTTAGCCAAATAGAAAGTATAGATCTGGCAGGTAACTATCAGCAATATACTGTTTCATTAGCAGATTATTCGGGTAGTGATAAATATATTGCTTTTAAACACGGTGTAAATAGTTCCTATAAAAGAATCTATCTTGATGATTTTATGATAAAGGAAGTTCAAGAAGAAATTGTGCTTGTCCCCCCATTTATCGAAACATTTGCTGCTGATAATGAATTTCCTGAAGGTTGGAAATCATTTAGTGGTCTCTTAACTGAAAATTCAACTCTGGTAAGCGACTGGACAAAATGGATTTTGCAAAATTATGCTAATGATGGTTCTGATAATATTGGTGTAGAAACCACCTATTTTAATAGTAATGGAGCTTGGCTTGTTTCTCCTTCCATTGACCTAAGTAATCAGGAAAATTATCAGCTTGAATTTGATCTTGCTTTAACAGAATTCCAGTCGAATACAACTGGGATAATGGAAGAAGATGATAAATTAAAAGTTGTTATTTCTACTGATAATGGTGCTACATGGGTGGATGCAGAAGAAAATATATTACAGGAATGGAATAATACTTCTACATTAACAAATAATCAACATATTACTATAAGTTTAGAGGATTTTACAGGACTTGTAAAAATCGCCTTCTATGCAGAATCAACAGTGTTAAGCAACGATGCTGAAGTGTTTGTTGATAATATAGCAGTAAATATAGCTTCATCTTCTTTTAATCCTCCAACAGATTTAATAGCTACAGTTTCAAACAATAATGATGTTACTTTAAGCTGGAGTACTCCTGAATATGTTGAAAATATTACTGGGTATAACATATACAGAAATACTTCTAAAATAAATACTTCAATAATAAACGAAATATCATATGAAGATTTAAATCTTGCTGATGGTACATATGATTATTATGTTACTGCAGTCTATAATAATTCGGAAGAATCTGAAAATTCAAATCACGAGATTATTTCTATAGAAAGCCAAGAATTATTTCCTCCTGAGAATTTATCGTATACACTTGAAAATGAAAATGATGTAGTTCTTAATTGGGATGCTCCAAACAATGGTTCATGTGTTAATATTGAGCCTTGTGATGATATCTATTCCAATGTTAATGGAACACAAAATGAAAATCAATTATGGATAGCAAATTATCCTGCTGCCGGTCATACCGAAAGAGCTATGTTGAAATTTGATTTGAGTTCTATTAATGATACTTATGTTAGTAACTCAACACTGAATTTATACCAGTTTTTTAGAGCTCCTGATAATTCGCCTGCTGTAGTAAAAGTTTTTGC
>JAYEOD010000513.1:0-1558 GCA_034722575.1 Bacteroidota bacterium
ACAAAGTTAATGTATCAAAACTAGCATAAAACTTGAAATCATTTATCATATTTTTGTCATATAAATAATCTGGAAATTGAAAACTAGGATGCATCCTATCACTACTACCAGAATATGCATTATAATGCACATCTAAAAATACTTTTTTTACTCCGTTTTTTACTGCAACATTCAATAGTAATGATTGTTCCTTAGCCGTTCCACCAGATATTGGTACTTTTATAGCGTTAGCATTGAAAAGTTTATTTAGTAAAGAAATTTTAAAGTTTTCACTCAAAGATGTTCCTGTAACTATAGTATCATAATTGTAATTTCTCACTAAACCAATATTTTGATACCGTTCATATTTTGCACTATTGTAGTAATATTTTTGAAGTGAATTAATTCCAAATACATCAACTTTATAATTAATTAATATTATTGATAGAAACAAAATAAGAGTTGCTAATATTATTGATAAAATGTATTTCTTTTGCATTCAATAATCCTAAAAATTAAAGTACAAAAATGTACTTACAGATGATAAATGTAATAGTGCTACAACCAAAATTAAAATTACAAAAACTCCATGAAAGATATCGAATCTAAAATTTTTGAGTTTTTCTCCACTATTATTACTCCAAACAACAATAACTAAAGCTATTAGCAACCAAGGCATCATATACTTACCACCATCACTATCAATTGCTGCTACCCAAGCTCCAAACTCTATATTATACTCAGAAAGAATATAAAGTTTCGTCTCTAAAAAATTAGGCAAGCTTAAGCCACTAAAACCAAGCATACCTTTCAATACTTTAATAGCATCATCCCATTCATTTGCTCTAAAAAATATCCATGCTATATTTATAAAGTTAAATGTAATAAACCATGCTATAAAAATATTTAGTTTTATTCCAAAAGATTTCCAAATTCTATGAATCACTAATGCTATGCCATGTAAAAATCCCCAAAATACAAATGTCCAACCAGCTCCGTGCCATAAACCACCCAAAATAAAAGTAGCCATGAGATTTCTATACATAAGAAGATTCCCCCCCCTATTACCACCTAATGGTATATAGATATAATCTCTTAAAAACCTACTTAATGTTATGTGCCATCTTCTCCAAAAATCTTGAATATCTGTAGCTTTGTATGGGGAGTTAAAATTAATTGGTAACTTTATATTAAATAATAATGCTGCCCCTATTGCCATATCGGTGTAACCACTAAAATCAAAATACAATTGAAAGGTGTATGAAAGTGATGTTGCCCAAGCTTCTATAAAATTTAAACTTGTTGCTGTATCAAATCCTGCTGTTGCCCAAACTGCAAAGGTGTCAGCTATAACTACTTTTTTAAACAGTCCTATAGAAAAAATAAATATCCCTAATGTTATATTTTTATAGTTTTTAACTAAATTTGATGTTTTACTAAATTGTGGCATCATCTCTTTATGATGAACTATTGGTCCTGCTATAAGTTGAGGAAAGAATGTCACAAAAAGTGCATAGTTTAAGAAATCATACTCTTTAGTTTCCCCTCTATAGCTATCGACTAAATAAGCTATTTGTTG
>JAYEOD010000514.1:0-1549 GCA_034722575.1 Bacteroidota bacterium
TTGTAATAATTATTATAAATTAATGAGGAGTTAATTTTTTCGTTGTCACGATAAATATCAAACCCTTGAAGGGTAAGGTTTGTATTGTTGGGACTCTCTTCCCATTGCAGAAAAATATTATATTCATTTACGGAAGAGGAGAGGTTTTGGGGTGCATAAGGAATCCATTCCAGATTTATAATTGCTGTTTCACTTGGTGCGTAGAAAAAATCTTCCTCTTCAATAAAATTGTTTTTTGTAATGATGTTTTGATACTCTTTTAACTTATCATAATCATAAAATCTAAAATAGAGTTTATCGCCGGAAGCAAATCCATCTATCTCCGGTGTGTTAGGATTGTCTTCGGGAATTGTTATTTCTAAAAATTCTGTTATTGGTTCATTAAGGCTTTTTGCTGCAATGCAAATACTGTTTTTATAAACAGCTATTTCGTCGAATATAATTAAAGGGACTCCCATTATTTCAGCGGAGTGTATCTCTAAATTCATTGTTGAAGGGGCAGCTGTATTATCTCCTGAAGGAGTAAAAAAAACTGTTTCAAGTTGAAAATATGTTGCCTCTGACGGAGCAGAAAATCCTTCATCGTAAATACAAATAATATGATAGTTGTATTCTCCTGAAGGAACATTATTGTCGATATATTCAGTTTCGGAAGTAGGGTAAATATTGAGTTTTTCGTTATTACGATAGATGTCATATCCCACCAAATCACGCAAAGGGTATTGTGGTTGTTCCCATAAAATATGAATATCATGTAGCATATTTGATACCTGCGGTGCTGTTGTTGAGGGTAGGTTAGGAGCAAAAGAAAAATATACTATGCTATATTCATTATCATTTAAAGGGAATGTATCGTCGTTATATCCTTGAGGATCATCTTCGGAGAAGTTTTGTTCGTAGTTTTCGTATAAAGTTTCTGTGCTGGCATCCCATAGTTTGAAGTTGTAAGTATTCCCGGGGTTATATCCTCCTGTAGGATTTATTTCGCTAAAAGCCACTAAACCATTTTCTGATATATTGTCATTTGTTGAATCAGGAGGAGTCAGGAATTTGTGTCGTCCAACTATTTCTGTACCGTCAAAAATAGCCAGCTCATCGCCCGGACTAATAATTGTTTCGCCTAAAAGTCCGTTGTCAATATAAATTGTCCATGTATCATTAACCGGATTTCCTGATCCCATTTGGAAATGATATGATTCAGAAATAGTAACAATCCCTCGGTTTGAAGGCGTAGATTCTCCGCTGTGGTAAAGAGCCGTTATTTTATAGCGGTATGTTCCTTCCGGGATGTTGTTATCGGTGTATTCTGCGTTTTGTAGTAGCGTGCCATTAATAACAGAGCCGTTACGATAAACTTTAAACCCAAGGAAATCGCGATTATCGAAATTTGAAAACTCCCATGTGAGATGTGTGGTGGCAATTGTGTTGTCTGTGATTTTAACGGAAAGGTTTTGTGGGGAGACAAAAGTTTGTCCTCTTACGGTTGAGGGAATTGTAAGACAAAAAATAAATAGAGTGATGTAGAAATATTTAAAACTTTTTACTTTGT
>JAYEOD010000515.1:0-1548 GCA_034722575.1 Bacteroidota bacterium
CGATTATAAACAAAAAATAAAAAATAAAAACGCCGATGTTATTAGCGATATTGCACCAAGCTTAAGAGGTTGGGAGGGGGCATCGTCTCGAATTTATTTCGAAATGATAAATAAAATTATTCCATCAAAATATCAATTTGTAAAAAGAAGCCAACATCCGGCAACGGATATTTTTAATGCTGTACTTAATTATGCTTATGGTGTATTATACGGAAAAGTTGAAGGAGCCTTAATTAAAGCCGGACTCGACCCATATATTGGTATTATGCATCGCGAAAACTATAATCGCCCCGTTTTAGTGTTCGATCTTATAGAATTATATCGCGTATGGATAGATTATGTTGTTATTAACCTGATATCGCAAAATGTTATTAACGAAGATTGTTATTCGGTTAAAGACGACGGATCGTATTGGTTAGAAGCCTTAGGTAGAAGAATACTTATTCAGTCTATTAACGATTATCTCGATGAGGTAGTAAATATTACAGGAGTTAATAGAAGTAGAGTAAATCATATAAATTTATATGCTCAAAAATTAGCAACTAGAATGTCTAAAATTAAATCACGATAATTATGCTAAGTGTTGGTAATAATATTAAAAGCTATAACGATACTTTAAGTAAAATAACTATTAATGAGTTTTTTTATAAAATTAAAAACTCAAACGATAAGCTTATAAGTTTTTTAATTCAATTAAAAGAAATAATGCATATCGATAAAAAAAAGTATCGCGAATTAAAAACACGACTACCATATATTGTTTGTGGGGTGTTTTCGCCAAGTTATCGTAAAAAAGAAAATTTTGCGCATACCTCGTTTTTCATACTCGATATAGACCATATTACCGAAAAAGAAATAAACCTACAAACATTAAAAAATAAACTTAAAAACGATAAGCGTATTGTAATGATGTTTATATCGCCTAGTGGCGATGGTATTAAATTAATTTTCGAATTTGCAGAAAAATGTTACGATGCAGGAAAATATCAGCTATTTTATGGCTTATTTGCCGAAGAATTCTCTGTGCAGTATAACTTACAGCAAGTAATAGATAAAAAAACATCCGACGTTAGTCGTGCTTGTTTTGTTAGTTACGATCCGGATGCATACTTTAATCAGCAAGCCGAAAAAATTAATATTAACAACTATATTAATTTTAATAATGCTTTTGAAGTACACAAAGCCGAGAAAATTGAAAAACAAAATAAACAAAATAAAAATGTGGTGGGTAAGCAAGAGCACGAAAATAATCCACAAGATTTACCATCAAATATATTAAACGAAATTCGTGCTACTTTAAATCCTAAATTAGAAAAAAAACAAAAAGAAAAACAAATTTATGTTCCCGAAGAACTCGATAATATCTTAAATGATATTAAAAATACTATGCAAAATCATAAAATAAACACCGAAAATATAAAAAATATTCATTATGGTAAGCAAATAAAGTTTTCGGCAGATAAAATATGGGCCGAAATAAATTTATTTTATGGTAAAAAAGGATTTACTATTGTTAAAACAACTAAAAGTGGTAGTAATAAAGAACTT
>JAYEOD010000516.1:0-1546 GCA_034722575.1 Bacteroidota bacterium
TTATACTGTAGTGCCTCTGCTTTCGTTTACTTTTATTTTGAAAGGGATGAATTATATGTTTTCGCTCGGCCTGCATTATGTAAAAAAAACACGATATAATGCTTATATAGTCAGTGTTGTGGCAATACTAAATATTCTGTTGAATATTGTTCTTATTCCGGAAATTGGTATTTATGGCGCTGCAATTACTACAATTATTTCGAATATAGTGATGGTAATGGCCTTTTATCATTATTCACAAAAATTCTATTATATCAATTTTGAATTGAAAAGATTGTACATTCTTTTTAGCGTGGGAACTCTCTGGTTGTTAGGAGGTTTTTTGTCGGATTGGTATTTAGAATCGGTATGGTCGGCATTGGTTATTAAGGTGCTGTTGTTTATTTCTTTCCCATTTATACTATCTTTGTTGAGATTTTTTGAAAAAATAGAGGTGGAGAATTTGAGTGGTGCGTGGAAGAAATGGAGTAAACCTTCGCGATGGATTGAGAATATTAAAAAATTTGAAAAACATTGATATTATGACAAAATCAGTTAAAAATATATGTATTATCGGAGCAGGACATTTTGGTACTGCTTTTGGTAATATGCTTACAAATAGTGGGGAATTTGATGTGACTCTCCTCTCTATAGAGGAAAATGTTGTAAAAGCAATTAACGAAACACATTATAACTTAACATATTTCCCTCATGTTAAGTTGTCTAAAAAATTAACAGCTACTTCTGATATTAATATTCTGAAAGATGCTGATATTATTTTTATTGCCATTCCTTCGTATATAGTAATTGAATATGTTAAAACGCATAAACATCTGGTTAAAAAAGATGCTGTTATTGTAAATCTTGCAAAGGGTTTTAATAAAGATAGTGAAACAACAATTATTGAGTCGTTAGAGGAGCTTGTTAGTAATCAGGTGTGCTCGTTAAAAGGACCTACTTTTGCTCGCGAAGTAGTGAATAATGTTCCTACTGCTATGACGCTTGGAGCACGTGATGAGAGGTTGTACGGCTATTTTAAAGAAATTTTTAAAGAGACGAATCTAACTATCGATTACTCTTCGGATGTGATTGGTGTAGAGTTGCTGAGCATTTTAAAAAATATTTATGCCATAGTAATTGGTATTGTTGATGCTCATTTTAACTCGCCAAATCTTAGATTTTTTATCTTAACAAAAGCCTTTAACGAAATACGTGGTATCCTTAAAGAGTACGGTGGTAAAGAAGAAACTCTATTTAATTATTGCGGATTAGGCGATTTTGCTTTAACAGCACTTAACGACCTGAGTAGAAATAGAACTCTTGGACTGTTTATTGGTAAAGGATTTATGAAAAATGAAATCTCTAATGATATTGTTTTGGAGGGAAAAGTTGCTGTAAATGTTTTCTGTCAGGAAAGATATGATTTTGATATGATAGAAAAGAAATACCCTATTATGGCTGAGCTGTATAAGGTGTTTTCAGAAAAAGATTATGTGATGTCGGACTTTGTGTGGAAAATTGTTGAGGATAAGGATTGAGATTGATTGAATGATTGATTGATTGGATG
>JAYEOD010000517.1:0-1542 GCA_034722575.1 Bacteroidota bacterium
CAGCACTATTATGCCTATTGTCACCCATCATCCAATAATAATTCATTTTAAAGGTATAAGAAGAGGTTTCTTCGCCATTAATAAATATTTTGTTATTATTCACCTTCAGGTCGTTGCCTTCATATACACCAATTACTCTTTCGTAAAGAGGTAAATTGTGCATCGATAATTCTATAGTAGATCCTTTTTTAGGAATTAATAAAGGGCCGAAGTTATCAACGTTCCAGTTGTAAGCAGTATTATGAGGAAAAATATATGGCTCTCGAACTCCGGCAGGACGAATAACCGGACGAATACTTTTTACAATATCAAACGCTTTTACTTTCTTAACATTTTCATCTGTCAGCGTAAGCAAAAATTCTGTATTGCTTATAGAATAAACATCTTCTGTAATATCAAGTTTTTTTAAAGCGTATGAATTAAATCTCGACCCATCGGTTTCAACAATATATTTGTACTGTTTTATACCGGGATGTTGTTCAAGTTTACCATTAATAAATACTTTTTGATCTTTTATTTGTATTGTATCGCCACCAATTGCAACACAACGTTTTATAAAGTTTTCGCGCTTGTCAACCGGACGATATGATATATCACCAAAATATTTTTTATTGGTATTAACCACTTCACGGCCATACTCTCTTAATAACGAATAGTAAGAACGATTACTTTGGAAACGTTCAGAAACCGTATCACCGACAGGGAAATTAAAAACTACTACATCATTTCTTTCAACATCCGAAAATCCCGAAAAACGGTAATAGGGTAGGGGAAGCCAATCGATATACGACTTAGTGCTTTCTGTAAGCGGCAATGTGTGATGTACGAAAGGAAACGATATAGGTGTATTTGGATTCCTAGGTCCGTAACTGGCTTTACTTACAAAAAGGAAATCTCCCACCAGTAACGATTTCTCCATCGAAGAGGTTGGAATTGTATATGCTTCAATTAAGAAAGTACGTATTATTGATGCAGCAATTACTGCGAAAATAATAGCATCGCCCCATTCTCGTGCAATAGATTTTTTTATTTTTGGTCTTTCGCTGGGATCAAGAAATTTTTCTTTTTCCGACGACCCATAATAGGGCAAGAAGTAGAAAAAGAATACTACCGCTAATGCCTGATCTCCCAATTTATATTTTTGATAACACTTAGCAGTTTCTACCACTAAAAGAAACATCATAAAATAGTTAATAAAAGGGATTAGTAAAAAAATAAACCACCATACAGGCTTTTTAACTATTTTAAGCCAAATATAGTAGTTATATAAAGGAACTGCTGCTTTCCATGCGCTGTTTCCGGTGTTTTCGAAAGTTTTAAATAAAAATAGCGGGAAAAAAAGAAAAACTAAAAGAAAAATAATTTCTATCATTGTGTGTTTGTTTAATTAAAATACAAATGTTGCTTATTTTCTTAAAAAATAAAATTTTATTATGTTAATTATTATTAAATAGCAGGTCTTTCATTTCGAATATACCACTTTTGTTTTGTAAGAATTCGGCAGCTAATACAGCTCCAATAGCAAATCCTTTACGGGATTTT
>JAYEOD010000518.1:0-1540 GCA_034722575.1 Bacteroidota bacterium
TTGATGATTGATGATTGATGATTGATGATTGAATTGTAGAGACAAGGCATGCCTTGTCTCTACAATTCAATCAATACCTTAACCTTAATTTTTTTTCTCCATCCACGCAAGTGTTAAGCGTATTTTAAAATAATCCTGTTTTTCGTTAAGATGTTTAAAAATAGGTGCGAGCTCTTTCGGATAATTTAGCTCTTTTACTGCAGCAGAGATTTCGTTTAAATCGCTTTGCGAAATATAGTTTTCTATATTTACATTAAACCCCCGTGTGTAAAGATATGCGATATGCGAATAAACTGTACCTGTATTAAGTTTTCGTTCTGTCGCAATCTCTTCTATGCTTTTCTCTTTTTTTAGCATATCCCAAGTTATAAGGTAAGTGCTGCCTTTTATATTTGTTCCCGATGATTTTTTTTCTGTGAGATAATTTCTGATTACTTGCATAAAAATTTCGCCATAAACTTCGAGTTTTTTATCACCTACACCCGATATTTCTAAGAAATCTTGTTCTACGATAGGCTTGTTTTCAACCATCTGCGATAGTGTTGCATCGCTAAAAACAACATACGGAGGAACATTTTTTTGATCGGCTATCTCTTTTCTTTTTGTGCGGAGTTTTTCAAAAAGCTCATCTTTTATAATGGTAGCTTTTGATCTCGACTTGGTTTTTGCTTTTGTTTTATTTGCTTCACGCTGTTCAAAAATTTCTTTTTGTTTAACAAGTTTTACTTGTCGGTTTTCAAACAGTATCTCTTTTCCGGCCGGTGTTACTTTTAGAGTATTGTTATCGTTTATAGCTATTTCTATAAAACCTTGCTGCATAATTTGCAACAGATAAATTTGCCAGGCGTAGTTGCTGGTATCATTTCCTGCGCCGTATGTTTTAATATTATTGTATCCTTTTTCAAATATATCGCGCCTTGATGAGCCGCGAAGCACATCGATAAGCATATTAGCTCCCACTTGCTCTTTCATGCGAAGTAGTGCGGATAGAGCTTTTTGTGTTAGTGTAGTGCCATCGAAAGTTTGTGGCGGATTTTTACATATATCGCAATTTCCACAATCCTCTTTTAGGTCTTCATTAAAATATGCCAGCAGTATTTTTCTTCTGCAGATTAAAGCATCAGAATATTCCTGCATACGTTGCAGTTTGCCTTCTTGTACTTCGCGCTGTCCGTTGTTTGCGATAATCTGTTTTAAAATCATAACATCGCCAAAACTGTAAAACAGCATTGTGTCGGCAGGCATCCCATCACGTCCTGCTCTACCAATTTCCTGATAGTATCCTTCGATATTTTTTGGCAGATTATAATGCATCACAAAACGGATATTCGATTTGTCTATCCCCATTCCAAACGCTATTGTAGCAACAATAATCTGAATATCATCATTAAGGAAATCCTCTTGTGTTGTACTACGTTTTTCTTTTGATAATCCGGCGTGATATGGCTGTGCTGAAAATCCTGCGTCTTGTAGTTTTGCAGCAACATTTTCTGTGTTTTTTCTGCTTAAACAATATATTATTCCCGGACTATTTGGATGT
>JAYEOD010000519.1:0-1538 GCA_034722575.1 Bacteroidota bacterium
ACTGCCGAAAGAGTGGAGCAGGCAGTTTATTTTGTTAGTAAGAAAAAGAAAACAGCATTATTGATTCATCTTCTTACTACTGTTGAGTTTGATTCGGTATTGGTTTTTTCGCGAACAAAACATGGGGCAGATAAAATTGTTAAGAAATTATTAAAAGCCGATATTGAGGCTAGTGCTATTCATGGTAATAAATCGCAAAATGCACGACAGAGAGCGTTAAGCGATTTTAAAATAGGTAAGATTAAGGTTCTTGTTGCAACAGATATTGCAGCTCGTGGTATTGATGTGTCAGAATTATCGTTAGTTATAAATTACGACTTGCCTAATATACCTGAAACATATGTGCATCGTATTGGTAGAACCGGACGAGCAAGTGCAAGTGGAACAGCTTTGTCGTTTTGCGATTTAGAAGAAATCTCTTACTTACGTGATATTCAAAAACTAATTGGTCAAGATATTCATGTAGTAAAAGATCAGCCGTTTCCCGACGATACTACTGTTGAGGAGGTGAAAAGTCGCGAAAAAGCAAAAAAGGCAAATAACTATTCGCGATCAAAAAAATCTCGCAAAGGCGGTAAAAATTATAGTGGTAGTAATAATAAAAATCGAAATTCTTATTCCCGAAAACGACAACGATAGGAGTGACGGTTTAGAAATTTGAAAAGAAAATTTTTGCACCTTAGCGAGAAAAATAATTTAGCATCTTTACAATAAACAATTGAATTATGGAAATCGGAAAAGTAAACAGACTTAAAGTAGCCAGAGATACTGATTTTGGATTTTATCTTGTGGATGAAGACCGAAATGAAGTTCTTTTACCAAACGCTTATGTTTCGGACGATTTAAAAATAAATGATGAGATAGAAGTTTTTATTTATAAAGATTCTGAAGATCGTATTGTTGCTACAACCTTAAAACCGTATGCTGAGTTAAATAAATTTGCCTTTTTAGAAGCTAAAGAGGTGAATAAATTTGGCGCTTTTATGGATTGGGGATTGCCAAAAGATTTAATGGTGCCTTATGCCGAGCAAAATGAGCAATTGCACGAAGGAGAGTGGTATTTGATTTATCTGCAAAGGGATGAAAAAACTGATCGCCTATTTGGTTCAAACAAAATAAATAGGTTTGTTAAGTTTAAAGATATTGATGTTAAGACGGGAGATGAAGTGGATTTGTTGCTTTATAGAATATCTGACTTGGGTATGAGTGTAATTGTGAATAACTCTTATAAAGGATTGATCTTTAGATCAGATATTCATAAAAATATTCAGCCGGGCGATAGGATAAAGGGATTTGTAAAAAAGATACGTCCTGATGGTAAAATTGATATTTCAATTGAACCGATTGGCTATGAGAAGAGCATTGATAAAAATGCTAATATTATTCTTACAGCATTAAAAGAGGATCGTGGGTTTTTAAATTTGACAGATAAAAGCGCTCCGGAAGAGATAAAGCATATACTCGGGTTGAGTAAAAAAGCATTTAAAAAAGGCTTAGGGTTTTTGTATAAACAAAAAATAGTGGAGATAAAGGAAGAT
>JAYEOD010000520.1:0-7818 GCA_034722575.1 Bacteroidota bacterium
TCTCAGCTTCCCGGTCTCTCTAATGCTTCGCTGCGAGCTGAATAACATTTTTCTGAATGCCAATCCAACTCATTACTTATTTTTATCAATACAGTTGCAAACCTTTAAGGTTTATCGAAATCCTGCCGGTTGTTAACTCATATAATCATTCTCGTGTGTGTTAAAAATTGCTTAACATGGGCGTTTCATCCGTTTATTTTTAGACAGGATTTACATGATTAACATATTTTTTCTGCGTTATTCTGCGAAATCTGCGTGAAATCAAATTATTTTCATCCGTTTATAATTTGTTTTTAATTGGTCGGATGGAAGTCGCCATTATAATCATCCGCATGTATGTTAAAACTTTTAGTATGGCTCATTTCATAATCACACTGATATTTTTCCTTTTATATGAGGATGAGGATCATAATTTACGATTTTAAAATCTTCGTATTGAAAATCAAAAATACTTTTCCTTTCGGGATTTATCTCTATTTCGGGAAGAGAACGTGGCTCTCGGGCTATTTGTGTTTTTACCTGCTCTATATGATTAAGATAAATATGCGCATCACCTAAAGTGTGAACAAACTCGCCCGGTTCTAAATCTAATACTTGCGCCATCATTTTTAATAACAAAGCATACGAAGCAATATTAAACGGCACACCAAGAAAAATATCAGCACTTCGCTGATAGAGCATACAAGAGAGCTTACCATTAGCAACATAAAATTGAAACAAAATATGACATGGCGGCAGAGCCATCTTATCTAAATCGCCCACATTCCAAGCACTAACTATATGACGACGGGAATTAGGATTGTTTTTTATCGACTGCAAAACTTCCGAAATCTGATCGATAGAATTACCATCGTATGTAGGCCACGAGCGCCATTGATACCCATAGATATGTCCCAAATCGCCATTTTCATCAGCCCACTCATTCCATATCTTTACTTTGTTTTCTTGCAACGATTTTACATTTGTTTCGCCATTTAAAAACCAAAGCAACTCGTAAATTATAGAACGAAGATGAAGTTTTTTTGTAGTAAGCAAAGGAAACCCTTTCGACAAATCGAATCGCATTTGATGTCCGAACACGCTAATAGTCCCGGTTCCTGTACGATCGCTCTTCTCTACTCCCTCCTCTAAAACCCTTTTTAATAAATCCTGATACTGCTTCATCTGTTTTTATTTTAATATTTTATCTTCTCAAAACCCACATTCGTAACTCACTCATCCGAAATTAAAACTCCTCCGGTCGTTCAAAAACAACAATCATTGGATTATTACCTTTCAAATTATTCATTTTAATATACTTGTTGCTACTATTCGTAGCCTCGGCATTATTATCTAACACAATCCAAATTTCATTCTGTAATAATAATAGTCCTTCCGACATAGGAAATTTTGCTTTGGAGTATAATTTCTCATTATCGCAATTCATAATATGGCTGTACAAAAATTCCGAATTCAACATACCTGTTTGCAGGTTTAATTTCAGGATGCGATAATTATTTCTATCTAAAATAAAAAGAAAGCCATTTTCGCATTTCATATCAGCAATATCAAACTTATGCTTATTACAAAAATCAATAAAAGGCTCAGAAAGAACACCAGTAGAAATATCTAATGCAAATATTCTTTTCGGACTACGCTCTTTTCCTAAAAAGATCACCCACTCTTTTTTATCTATAGCAACACCCTCGAAACTTCTGTTTCCCCAGTCTGAAAACTCCTTATCAAATTTTTCAATATCAAGCTGTATATTAGTCAATATCGAACCATCAACAGCAAAAGAAAAAAGTTCTGATTTTCTTTCATCTACCATAAAAAATTTATTGCAACAATAATCGACCCCTTCCAGATCAATTTTTCGCTGAAAAGGAAGTTGATACTCTTTCTTAGCAAACGCCTTATTATCCGATATCTTAATACTATAAAGAAAATTATTCCATGGCTTATCTGCAACAATAAACAACTGAGAATCGACCTTTACTATACCGCTAACATCAAATCTATCATCATTATAAATCACCTCATAAATACCCTTATAACGCAAAGCAGTTTGGCTTTGCCCTATATTTATAAAGATAATACATATCAATATTGTTACAAAAAAGAGTCTTTTACGCATCCGTTTATAATTGTAATTAGATATCTACATCCACAATACGCCAATAATAGAAGCCGACAATAAAGAGGCTAAAGTACCAGCCAATAAAGCTTTCATTCCAAATTGCGATAATAACACACGCTTATTTGGAGCTAATGAACCTATACCTCCAATTTGGATTCCTATAGAAGCAAAATTGGCAAATCCACATAACATATATGTTGCCATAATAATAGATTTCTGTTCAGCAAAAGCACCTGCTTCCTTCAAATCATCCAAACTGATATAGCCTATAAACTCTGTCATAATAATTTTTTCACCAACAATTTGTCCCACCAAAGTAATATCAGCAACATCAACACCAAGCAACCACATTAAAGGAGCCAGTGCATATCCCATAATAAACTGAAGCGACAACTCGCTATACTGTCCGTTAGAAAAATCTGAAATAACAGCATTTAATGAAGTAACATCACCAATTTTCAGAAAGATATAATTTACCATTGCTATCATAGCAATAAAAACCAATAACATTGCAGCTACATTAACAGCAAGTTTTAATCCTTGTGAAGTACCATTAGAGATAGCATCCAAAACATTTTTACCGGCATCATCTTTCGATATTTCAGCATCGTGTATAACCTCTTCTGTTTGCGGAACAAGAATTTTAGAAATAACAATAACACCGGGTGCTGCCATAATAGATGCAGCTAAAAGATGTTTCGCATATAATAATTCCTGCACAGGATCACCATTTCCTAACACACTGATATAAACAGCTAACACGCCTCCGGCAAGCGTTGCCATACCTCCCGACATCACCAAAAGCATTTCCGATTTTGTCATCTTGTCGAGATATGATTTAATCATCAAAGGAGATTCTGTTTGTCCTAGAAAAATATTTCCTGCTACCGACAAACTCTCTGCACCCGACAAGCGCATAAATTTTTGCATCACCCAAGCCAGTCCAAAAACAACCTTTTGAATTATCCCTAAATAAAATAAGACACTTGTTAATGCACTAAAAAATATAATAGTAGGTAATATTGTTATAGCAAAAGTTAATAACGGCGGATCTATCTCTCCGGAAACAAACGACTTAAACAAAAACATTGTTCCGGCATCAGTAAAGTCCAATATCTTCACAAATATTTTACCTATCATATCAAAAAAAGCTTGTACAAAAGGAACATACAGCACTCCTACTGCCAATAATATCTGAGCTGATAATCCTATCAATACTACCCTCCACGAAATAGCTTTACGATTGCTACTAAACACCCACGCTATCCCAATAATTACTATAATCCCTAATAAACCACGTAGTAAACCAACAAAACTAAACTCCATTTCTGCCGAAGTAGTAACAACTTCTTTTACTACATTTTCATCTTGTTCTATTTGGACATTTACAGCCTGAGTATCGACACTCTCTACAACTTGTTTTAGCTGATTACCATTCTCTACATTATGAGCAAAGGCATAATTATTTGGCATGATACCAATAAGCATCACTACCAATAAAAGTAAGGTTTTTTTCATATTTTTATACGATAACTTTATTATTCTTTTTCTCTTCTATCTATCTCTTTTTGCACTATCGAAGCAAATTCATAATCCTCTTTAGTTATAGCCACTTCAATCATCTTCTTCAACTCCATAACAGAATATTGCGACAAGTCATCACTCTCTTCTACAGAAGTACCCTCCTCAATTTTCTCTTCTTCCGCTTCAATTTTCTCCATCGAAACACCCGTCTTTTCAATTACTTTTTCATACGTATATATAGGACACCCAAATCGAATTGCCAGAGCTACAGCATCCGAAGTGCGTGAATCAATCTCCTTAATAGCCCCACTACTATCACTACAATATAACTTAGCATAAAAAATCCCTTCCGAAAAATTATCAATTATAACCTCCTTAATTACTACTCCATAAATCTCAGCAAAATTTTTAAAAAGATCATGTGTCAATGGACGCGCAGGACTCATATGCTCCAACTCTATTGCTATTGCTTGCGCTTCTCCACCACCTATAATAATAGGAATCCGTCGCGAGCCACTCTCCTCCCCCAATATCAATGCATACGCTCCCGTTCCTGCCTTGCTATACGACATTCCTATTATCTTTAATTCTATCTTATCCATTAATTTTTACTTTAATAATTAGAAGCCATAAAATTATTAATAATTTCTCACCTATTATAATAGTTTTCCAACTAAACTTTTATTTTTACACATTTTCGGCACAACAACCCCACTACTACCCGGCAGTATCAATAAATAAACATCATATCTCTTTATTTTTTTAGACAAAAGTTTTCCATAAAACTTCAATGTCATAATTTATACAAAACAAATTAAAATATCGTCGAATTAACCTATCTATATGCTACTACTAAACCGTTTCGGCTATACACCGCTATAAACCAAGACAGTTACTACATATTTTTTATATTTTTTTTATTTGAATTAATAATATAATCTCATAGATTTGTTACCTACTTAAACAAACAACTCAACTCTATGAAAAAAACATTAGGATTATTTGCAACCTTAGGGTTGCTGCCGACATTAACAATGGCTGGTGAAGCCAATCTCATCATTCCCGAAGGAATGAAAAACGAAGGTCTCCTTTACTGGGGATTTGCTATCACCATCATCGGATTCTTATTTGGATTAGTTCAATATCTAAAAGTAAAAAAAATTAGAGCACATCAATCAATGCTCGATGTAGCACATGTGATTTACGAAACCGGAAAGACCTACCTTATCCAACAAGGAAAATTCTTAGCAATCCTGTTTATATTTATTGGCGCCGCAGTTGTATTCTATTTTGGATACCTCTCGGAAGCAAATTTTGGTTTCATCGGCGTTTCCATGATTTTAGGGTGGACTATTCTAGGAATACTTGGATCATACTCAGTTGCATGGTTTGGTATTAGAATGAATACTCTAGCCAATTCGCGAATGGCATTTGCTTCTTTAGAAAACAAACCAATCAAACTTCATAGCATCCCTATTAACGCAGGCATGAGTATCGGCGTTGTTCTTATTGCTCTCGAACTTACTATGATGCTAATTATCTTAATGTTTGTTCCGGGTAAATATGCCGGAGCCAGTTTTATTGGTTTTGCTATAGGAGAATCTCTTGGTGCTTCCGCTTTAAGAATTGCAGGTGGTATTTTTACAAAAATAGCCGACGTAGGATCCGACCTTATGAAAGTTATTTTTAAAATTGGTGAAGACGACCCTAGAAACCCCGGGACTATTGCAGACTGTGTTGGTGATAACGCAGGTGATAGCATTGGGCCTACCGCCGATGGATTCGAAACATATGGTGTAACAGGTGTTGCATTAATATCTTTTATTGTACTTGCAGTTTTTGATACCGAATATCAGGTTGAACTTTTATCATGGATATTTGTAATACGTATCTTAATGCTGGTAACCTCTATCGTCTCTTTCGAGATTAACAAACTAATAACTAACACTAAATATGAAAATGCAAAAGACATTGATTTTGAAAAGCCTCTTACATCTTTAGTATGGATCAGCTCTATTTTATCTATCGTAATGACTTTTATTGTTAGTTATTTTACCATAGCAGATCTTCCAAATAACCTTTGGATTACTCTCTCTATCATCATTAGCGCCGGAACATTAGGAGCTGCTTTAATTCCGGAATTTACAAAAATTTTCACCAGCACAAAATCCACTCACGTAAAAGAAGTAGTTAAGGCTTCGCAAGAGGGTGGAGCTTCTCTAAATATCTTATCGGGATTAGTTGCCGGTAACTTCAGTGCTTTTTGGCAAGGGATGATCTTTTTCTTACTAATGTTTATCGCCTATATCGCAAGCACAGAGATAGAGACAAGTTTTATGATCTATCCTTCTATTTTTGCTTTTGGATTAGTTGCCTTTGGAATGCTAAGTATGGGACCTGTTACAATTGCTGTTGACAGTTATGGACCTGTTACCGATAACGCACAATCTATTTATGAGCTCTCTTTAATAGAAGAAAATATCGAAGAGACTACTACCGAAATAAAAAAAGAATTTGGTTTTACTCCGGAATTTAAAAAGTCTAAATATTTCCTTGAAGCTAATGATGGTGCAGGAAACACCTTTAAAGCAACGGCAAAACCTGTATTAATAGGCACTGCCGTGGTTGGTGCTACTACAATGATCTTTTCTCTAGTTCTTGTTATAAAACATACTTTAGGAGTAGATCCGGCTGAAATACTTAGCCTTCTGAATCCATACTCTATACTCGGTTTCTTACTTGGCGGAGCTGTTGTTTACTGGTTTACAGGAGCCTCTATCCAAGCCGTTACAACAGGTGCTAGCCGGGCTGTAGAATACATAAAACACAATATCAATCTCGATCCCGGTGCTGAAAAAAAGGCCTCTCTAGAAAAATCAAGAGCAGTTGTAAAAATCTGCACAGTGTATGCCCAAAAAGGTATGTGGAATATCTTTATTGCAATATTTTCATTTGCCCTAGCATTTGCATTCCTCTCAGCCCCAATTAACACCAACGATCCTGTAGCCCTATTCATCAGCTACCTATTAGGTATAGCCATGTTCGGTCTTTACCAAGCTATATTTATGGCTAATGCCGGTGGTGCATGGGATAACGCTAAAAAAATAGTTGAAGTTGACATGCAAGAAAAAGGCACTCCACTTCACGACGCTTCTATTGTTGGTGATACAGTAGGAGACCCTTACAAAGATACCTCTTCTGTTGCTTTAAATCCTATTATCAAGTTCTCTACTCTATTTGGATTACTTACTATGGAAATAGCTATATCAGAACAATTCAGAGATATCGCTCCATACTTTGGTGCAGCATTTTTAGCCGTAGCGTTATTCTTTGTATATCGCTCTTTCTACGGAATGAAAATTGGAACTAAAACAAAATAGCATTTAACACATTTTCATAATAAAGCCCTATTCGCTTTCGCGGATGGGGCTTTTCTATATCATAAACCAAACATAATCCCAACCCGTATTAAAGGATTATCGTACGGAGAGTTCACTACATCATTAATATTCCACAAAACCAAAATATTTGCAAAAGAATTCCTGCCTATCGACATTCTATAACCGCCCCCTACAAACATACTCTCTACAGTACTGTCAACATAACCATCAGAAACACTCACTTTATAATGATAATTAAGCATCTCATACTCGGTATGAAGAAAAACATTCTCCAAAAAATCGACTAAATCACCTCCTATATAATACCTAGCAAAAACACTTCCTCCATAATAATGAGATTTCAAATCACTTCCCGAAAAAAAACTCTTAATCTTATAATACTTATAAGTACCGCCAATACCCAATGCAAAATGCTCATTAAAACGATACTCCATAAGCGGAGAGACGTCGATCAAGGTAACATCACCAAACTGCAATCCTATATTACCCCCTAAAGAGATCCCATAATTCTCTTCCTCCTGAGACAAAACCAAAAACGGAATCAAAATAAACAATACACACAACGCTCTTTTCATAATTCACAATCTCATTAATTATAATGAACAAAGGTAGTTATTTTAAGATTGAGGTTAAGATTGAGGTTAAGATTGAGATCAAGATTGAGATCAAGATTAAGGTAGAGATTGGACTTCGGCTCTGTTCAGTCGCCGACTGATTGATTGAAATATTTTCAGTAAAATATAAATTTGTGATAATTAGCGTAATTCGCAGACA
>JAYEOD010000521.1:0-1528 GCA_034722575.1 Bacteroidota bacterium
TCCTCAACCTCAACCTTAACCTCAACCTTAACCTCAACCTTAACCTCAACCTTAACCTCAACCTTAACCTTAACTAATGCTCGAAATTTTAATAACCTCTAAAACACGCCTTAAAATGCTGCTGAAATTTTTTCTTAACAGCAGGGCAGAATCATATTTGCGTAGTCTGGAACAAGAGTTCGGGGGCTCGTCTAATGCAATACGAATCGAACTAAATAAATTCGAGGAGGCAGGACTGTTACAATCATCCGTAAAGGGAAATAAAAAGATGTATAAAGCAAATGTAAAACATCCCTTGTTTCCCGAAATACATAGTATAGTATTAAAACATGTTGGTTTTGACAAGATAATAGAAGATGTAGTAGAGAGATTGGGCGATGTGAAAAGAGTCTTCCTGACAGGTGACTTTGCTAAAGGAAAAAATTCTAATATTATCGACTTGATTTTAGTGGGGGATGATATCAACAAACAAAATTTGATGAAATTAACAGAAAAAGCTGAAAAAATAATAAATAGAAAAATTCGCTACCTGGTGTTTACAGAAAAAGATTATGCCAAATATTATAAAGAGGTTAAAGAGAGTGATGCCCTGCTGCTCTGGCAGCATGAAACATGATGCCGAAGTTGATAGTGTAAATAGTAATTAGTGATGCATGAAGTGCAGATAATAACGAAGTGAATAACAATTGAATAAGTTGGTTTTATACCGTTTAGTTAATAAATAAAATAAATGACAAAAAATAACCACTGGTACGCTCTATACACCAAATCACGCACCGAGAAAAAAGTAGTGCAGGAAATTGAAGAGATGGGGTATATTGGATACGTGCCTCTGATTACTAAAATAAAAAAGTGGAGCGATAGAGAGAAAAGAGTAGAAGAGCCACTTATAAAATCGTATGTATTTGTTAAAGCAAATAAAAGCGAGCGATATAAAATAATAAAACAGATAACCGGCGCTGTGATGTATATTACTTTCGAAGGAGAAGCAGCACCCATCCCCGAATGGCAAATTAATTCGCTGCGAAAAATTGTAGAAAATAAAACGCCTTTCAACCTCTCATCAGAAAAATTAAAGCCCGGACAACACGTTACAATAAAAGAAGGTCAATTCAAAGACTGCCAAGGTGAGATGATACGGGTAAAAGGAAATAAAAAATTTGTAGTACGACTCGATGCCGTTGGATTTGAACTCACTATAGATTATTCAGAAATTTGTTGAAAAAATATAACACGGATAAAGGAGGGGGCAGATACAATACCATCAAAATGTTACATACCTTTTTTTTGGTAGTAAAACACATCTGTTATGGGCAAGCATAGGACAAGCACCACACAAATGACAAACTGACAAGAAAAACGGATTTACTGACGATTAGTTCATAAACTAAAATTAGGGTTTATATAATATTCTCTATTGACATTTATTTGTAAATTTGTACGATATACTTGAAAATAAAATATGAGTAAGGCAAAAATATCCATACGTTTTTTTGACGACCGTGAAGTGCGTGCTATTTGGGACGAA
>JAYEOD010000522.1:0-1525 GCA_034722575.1 Bacteroidota bacterium
TCAGATACCATTAAATCATTGTCGTGTGTATTAAACTTTTTTAGTATGGCTCGTTTCATCCGTTTATAATTTTATATTTCGGTCGGATGGAAGTCGCCATTATAATCATTGTCGTGTGTATTAAACTTTTTTAGTATGGCTCGTTTCATCCGTTTATAATTTGTTTGCTCTGATATCAAGGCATTAAGATTTTTATTTAACATAATATTTTCTTTGTCGATTTGTTTATTCATTCAATTTTTCATTCGCCATTCGTAATTAATTCAGTTTTTCTTTGTTTTTTTTTCAAAAACATTGTCCCTTTTTCTTGATAAAAAGGGACGGAAAAATCAAGGCTTACATAAAGTTGCAAACCTTTAAGGTTTATTGAAATCCTGTTGGCTGTTAACTCATATAATCATTCTCGTGTGTGTTAAAAAGCTAATAATAAGCAATGATTATTTGCCTTTATAGAAAATACATTTTTAGAGTTTATTCTAATTGCGTATGTTTAAAAGGAATATAAATTTTCAATAGCATATAATAATTTTTTATTTGAGACACTAATTATAAAAACTCAAGATGATAATAATAATGATAAGATTTGTGCAAAAGCTGAAACATTTTGTGAAAAAAGATAGCCTGATCTCTGCAAAATAAATCTGTTACAAATTTTTAATATTATTTACGATTAAATTTTATCTACTGCTATAAAAACGGAATATAGTATGGCGTTTTATTTTTTATTAAACAGTAATAATGTTTACTTTGCATAAAAAAGTATATACAATACTCATATAAATTAGAATTACAACATGATGGATAAATTAGAAAATTCTTTTATGGCAAAGGCTATAGATCTGGCACTTGAGAATGTAAAATCGGGTAATGGTGGACCTTTTAGTGCTATTGTTGTAAAGGATGGAGAGATAGTAGGAAAGGGAGTTAATTGTGTTACTGCAACAAATGATCCTACGGCACATGCCGAAGTATCGGCAATTCGCGATGCATGTAAAAATCTGGGTACTTTTCAACTCGATAATTGCGAAATATATACTACTTGCGAACCTTGTCCTATGTGTTTAGGAGCTATTTATTGGGCGCGCCCTGCTAAAGTATTTTATGGTACTACAAAATACGATGCAGCAGAAATAAATTTCGACGACCAATTTATTTACGATGAAATAGAAAAAGATAAAAAAGATCGCTCTATACCAATGGTACAAATAATGCGTCAAGAGAGTCTGGAAATATTTAAAGCATGGAGCGAGAAATTAGATAAAATCGAGTATTAATATTTCTAATTTTTAAAACATAATTTTATTTCACGCAGATTTTGCAGAATAACGCAGAAAAAACATGTAAATCCTGTCTAAATTATAAACGGATGAAACGAGCCATACTAAAACCTTTAATACACACGAGAATGATTATAAATGTGCAGCTCCATCCGACAAATAAAAATAAGTAATGAGTTGGATCGGCATTCAGAAAAATGTTATTCAGCTCAAAGCGAAGCATTAGAGAGACCGGGAAGCTGAGAACT
>JAYEOD010000523.1:0-1523 GCA_034722575.1 Bacteroidota bacterium
ATCGGTAATTGTGATATGTTTTTGGTGTTATTTAATTGTTGATAATTTAGTGTTTTTATAATGATATTTTATTTTTATATTTACACATCATTAAAATAGAAATATAATTCGAACAAAATAAAAGGAAAAATGAAATTTATTGTCTCTAGTTCGTTACTACTGCGAAATTTACAAAAAATCAGTGGGGTTTTGAGTACTAATAATACACTCCCTATATTAGATGATTTTTTATTTGAACTTAATGAAGAGTATTTATCAATTACGGCTTCCGATCTTCATACGACTATGACGGTAAGCATTACTCCGGAAAAAACTGATGAGACGGGCATAGTTGCTATTCCATCAAAAATTTTGCTCGATACGTTAAAAACATTAGCTGATGTTCCGGTTTCTTTTATTATTGATAAGGAGACTCTAAATATTGAGATGTCTGCAGGAGACGGTATTTATCGTTTGCCGGGTCATAAAAGTGATGAGTATCCTCAAATGCCCGAAAAAGACGATGTTACCGATTTGAGTATTTCAGCTTCTGTTATGTTGAATGCAATTAATAAAACAATATTTGCAGCAGGAAACGATGAGCTACGTCCTGTAATGTCGGGTGTTTTATGCGAAATATGGGAAAATAGTTTGACTTTTGTAGCTACTGATGCTCATAAATTAGTGCGCTACCGTAGAAATGATGTGGGATCTGAAAATCCTTCTACATTTATTTTACCTAAAAAGCCTCTAAATCAATTAAAGTTGATTCTGAATTTTGATGAAGAGGTTCCTGTTAAATTGGAGTATAATCAAACAAATGCATATTTTACTTTTGATAATATTAAATTGGTTTGCCGTTTAGTAGAAGGTAAATATCCTAATTATGAAGCGGTTATTCCACAAGAAAATCCTAATATATTAACAGTGGACAGAATTCCTTTTTTAAATGCTTTGAAAAGGGTTTCTATTTTTGCAAATCAATCTACCCATCAGGTACGTTTAAAAATGAATGGACAGGAATTATTGCTTAGTGCTGAAGATGTAGATTTTTCTAATGAAGCAAAAGAGCGCTTAACTTGTCATTTCGATGGTGAAGATATGGAAATAGGATTTAATTCTAAGTTCCTTCAAGAGATGGTTAATAATCTTGATACTGATCAAGTTAGATTGGAGATGTCGGCTCCTAACAGAGCGGGAATTATATTTCCGGTATCTGAAGAGGAATCTTCTGAAGAGGATATTTTGATGCTGGTTATGCCGGTTATGTTAAATACATAGAGAATTTTCGGATTAATTTAAACCTGTTTTTAGAAGACTCTTTTTAAAGTAATGAGGAATTTATCTTATGATGAGAAAAAATATAAAATTAGTGATGTTAATAGTTGCCTTGGTGAGTTCTGCTTTTTTGTTGCAGAGCTGCGAGGAATTAGCAGGAGATATTTCAGAAGTTAAAGTAAAAATGCCTCTAGAGCGTATCACATTTGATGTGGATTCTGCTGTTATGGCGCAAAAATCTGAAGAGATTGTTTTTGCACAATACA
>JAYEOD010000524.1:0-1522 GCA_034722575.1 Bacteroidota bacterium
TCATACCGGAATCATAGCATTTTTTTATTTCTTCTTTCATTGTACTGGCCGTCATTGCTACGATATAAATATTTTTCTCTCTTCTGATATTTTTTTCGTGTTCTCTGATGTTTTTTGTTGCCGTATGTCCATCCATTACAGGCATCTGGATATCCATGAAAATGATATCATAATATTTATCCTTAAAAGCTTGCACAGCTAGTTCTCCATTTTTTACGATATCAACCTTATACCCTAATTTTTTAAACGTATATTTCACAACTTTTTGATTAATCAAAAAATCCTCTGCAACTAAAATTTCTATATTTTTTTTCACTTCTTTTTTCATTTCTTGCTCCTTTTTTTCAAGATCACATTTCTCTGGAAAATAAAAAGAAGAGGTAAACCAAAAGGCAGAGCCCTTGTTTAGTTCGCTTTGCACTCCAATTCCCCCACCCAATAACTTCACTATTTTTTTTGAGATGGCAATACCAATACCACCATTAAACTGTTTAGACACAGAGGCATCTGCCAAAGAGAAACCTTTAAATAAATTCTCAACAACCTCCTTACTAATACCAACACCAGTATCAATAACTTTAAAAGTAACTCCAAAACCAATATCACTACTTTTTTTAAAGTCAGTTACTTTAATAACAACCTGTCCGGCAGCAGTATATTTCAGTCCATTACTAACTAAATTATAGATAACCTGCTTAATTTTAGAACAATCCCCCACAAAAACAGCGGGGATATCTTCATCAATCTCAGCAAAGAAGTTAAGATTTTTTCTTTCAGCAACATGATAAAAGGAGTGAATTATCTCATCAATTTCATCTCTAATATTAAAGGCTACTGTTTCCACCTCTAATTTACCTGCATCCATCTTGGCAAAATCCAAAATATCATTAACAATAGTAAGAAGACTATCGCCCGAAGCACTCACCACATTAACTAATTCGCCTTGCTCCTCAGTAAGCTCTGTTTCGTAAAGCAAATTTATAGAACCCAAAATACCATTTAATGGGGTTCGAATATCATGAGACATATTAGCAAGAAAACTACTTTTCAATTCTGCATCACTCACGGCTATTTTTTTATCTGCATCTAAAACATAGAGTAATTTAGAGAGTTTTATATGAATTGCTATGCGTGCCAATAACTCAGTTTCTATAATAGGTTTTGATAAATAATCAACACCACCGGCATCAAAACTTTTTGAAATAGGATTTTCATCCTTAAATCCTGTAAAGAAAATAACCGGGATATTTTGGGTTGTACCATGCAGCTTCAATTGTCTGCACACCTCATATCCATCAATATCAGGCAAAACAATATCCAAAAGAATTAACTGAAATTCATGAGCCTTAGCTTTAGCAAGAGCATTTTTACCATTTCGAGCTATAGTGGTTACATAACCATTTTTATCGAGAATTCCACGAACACTCTCAATGACACTTTTATCGTCGTCAACAATTAATATTTTATTTATATTCGGATCATTATCCATCAAAACAGTTATTTTTAAAATGAAAAATTATAT
>JAYEOD010000525.1:0-7759 GCA_034722575.1 Bacteroidota bacterium
TGTTTACCCGAATCGATCTTACTGCCGAAAATAGATATTCGCTTTCTGATGCAACAAAAAAACTCTTAGGAGATGTTGATGATATAATTTTTTTTAAGGTATATCTGGAAGGAGATTTTCCGGCAGGATTTAAAAATCTTAGACGGGAAACTAAAGAGATGCTTGATGAATTTAGAGCTTATAACGGAAATATAGAGTATCAATTTATCGATCCTTCGAAAGTAGGAAATAGTAAAGAGGTGAATGATTTTTATCAGCAGCTTGCAGTAAAAGGATTAAAGCCCACAGAGTTGTTTGTAAGCGAAAGTGCCGGATCTTCAAATAGAGTAATCTTTCCCGGAGCTGTTGTCTCTTATGGAAATATGGAAGTGCCGGTAGATTTTTTGGTGTCGCAAAAAGGTATGCCTCCCGAAAAGGCTCTTAATAGTTCAATTCAAAATCTTGAATATACTATCGCTAATGCAATACAAAAGTTGACATCTAAACACCGACCTAATATAGGTTTTATTATTGGTCATGGCGAACTGTCCGAAGCTGAAACTATGGATATTGCTCATTCAATGAGCGAGTTTTATAATCTCGAAAGAGTGAAAATAGATGGCGATATAACTAGCCTTACAAAACGCGATAGTGTTGGAACTGATATTGAAGTTTTTTTAAGATATGATGCTATTGTTATTGCAAAACCAACCACCTCTTTTTCTGAGCGCGATAAATTTATTATCGATCAGTATGTTATGCGAGGTGGTAAAATAATGTGGTTTGTCGATCCTGTTATTGCTAGCATGGATAGCCTGCAAAATGCTACTTCTACTATGGCTGTTTCAAACGATATTAATATCCAAGATATGCTGTTTAAATACGGCGTAAGATTAAATCCAAATCTTATTATGGATTTAAACTGTGGCGCAATTCCTATCGTTACGGGTAGCGTTGGTGGTCAGCCACAACAAAAATTCTTTCCATGGTATTATTTTCCTGTGGTGATGCCGTATCAAAAACACCCAATTATAAATAATGTAGATGCTATAAAAACCGACTTTGTTAGTAGTCTCGATATTGTTGGAGCAAAAGGAATAGACAAAACTGTTTTGTTAAAAACATCTCAATATTCTAATGTGAAAAATGTTCCTGCACTAATATCGCTGGAAGAGATGAGAGTAAAACCTGATGTTAAAAATTATAGCGATCCGGCACAAATAATAGGAGTACTGCTCGAAGGTAGATTCGAATCGTTGTTTACAAACAGAATGCCTCCCGAAATAAGAGATAATCCTTTAATGGGATTTAAAAATAAAGGCGAATTATCAAAAATAATTGTCTTTTCTGATGGAGATATTATACGTAATCAGTTGCATTATAGCAGAGGAACTCCTTTGTCTTTGGGGTACGATCAGTTTACCGGACAAAGCTTTGGTAATAAAGAACTTATTATGAATGCTATGAGTTATCTGGTTAACGAAAATGGAATTATTAATACACGCTCGAAAGAGTTTGAAATGAGGCTGCTCGATCCAACTAAAATACAAGAAAAGGATAGGCTGAAGTGGCAGCTGGTTAATATTATTATCCCAATCTTATTGGTGATACTATTTGGTATAATTAGAAATTATTTAAGAAAAAGAAAATATACTCGTAAATTGTTAAGTGGTAACGATAAGTAAAAAATAGATTATAAAGATATGAAAAAAAGAAATTTATACACTTTGTTTATAGCAGGGTTATTACTAGTTATTACTTTGCTTTTAAGCGTGAATAGTAAAAAAGGAACGTTTGATAAAGGAAATAATGCTTTTTCTGTAGCTGATACAGCATCTGTTAAAAAAATATTTCTTGCCGATAAGTTAAATAATCAAGTGGTTTTAGATAGAACTGCCTCCGGTAATTGGATGGTGAATGATAAATATCTGGTTCGTCCCGATGCTATAGAAGTTTTATTAACTACTGCTAAGAATCTTTCTGTTGACAGACCTGTTTCTAATAAGGAGCATAATAATGTTGTTCAGCGACTCTCGGCACGTTCGGTAAAAGTAGAAATATATCAAGAGGTATATAGGATAAATCTTTTTGATAAAGTAAAGCTGTTTCCTCATGTAACTAATACTAAAACATATTTTGTTGGTGGTAGTACACAAGATAACCTTGGAACTTATATGTTACTGGAAAAAGGTGACAAACCTTTTGTTTTAGGGCTGCCCGGCTTTAGAGGGTTTATCTCTACTCGCTACTCTGCACGCTTAGATGATTGGAGAACTCATTCTGTGTTTCACGAGAGTATTAGTGATATACAGTCGGTGAAAGTAGAATTTGTTGAAGAACCTCAAAAATCTTTTGAGATCCAAAATATTGAAAATCGTGCTTTTACTCTTACAAACATCTATGAAAATAAAAGTATAACACAATTCGATACGCTAAAAGTTATCGAGTATCTTACAGTATTTCGTAGTGTTAATTATGAGGCACTATTGAATGATATGAATGCAGTGAAAAAAGATTCTATTATTGCTTCAAAACCATTTCATATCATTACAATGAAAAAAACTGATGGGAGTGTAAAAACGGTTAAAACATTTCATCTTGCGTTGTTATATGGATCTAACGAGTTGGATGATTCATTGAAATATGATGCTGATAGAATGTACGCATTAGTTAATAATGAAGAGGATTTTGTACTTATTCAGTTTATGTCGTTTGATAAAATTACTCGTCCGTTACAATATTTTACCGGAGAATTGGTGGAAGAAGAAAATACATCATCTTTTAGTCGCGTGATGTAGAGTTGAATATATCTGCTTCAAGTTTGCTCTTATAAACCATTTGAAGCAGATATATTATTTTTTGAATAAAGATTATTCGCTTAAGGCGAATGTGATTAAATAAAATATTTTATATATTTGTTGAATCGAATAAAAAAATGTGAACGTCTGTAATTAAGGCTTAGTTACATAAGGCAATGATTAGAGGCAATTTTTAGAAACAAATAATAAACCGGTGAAACGAAATTTAAAGAAAACAAGAGTTTTGTTATACCTTATCCTTTCACGGAATTTCGGTGAAAATAAGTAGCTTTCATGTAGAGGTTCTCTCTATAGCGCAGTGTTGCGTCAATCAATAATTTCTATTGATTAAAATTAAATAGTTTTATAATAATTCATGATTTTTTTGTCTTTGGGTTCTCTTTTAGAAGTGATCTCGTAGTATTATGCTATTTGATATTTTTTAGAATGAATTCCATTCGGCAAATAATATTAAAATATAAAAAGATGAAGAAGCTATATTTATCATTGTTATTAATTTTAGTAATATCTGGTTCAAATATATTATCAGCACAAATACCTGCTCCTGATACAGCGTGGACACAAATGTATTCCGGAGGTCTTTTTGATTGGGCTTGGCAAGTACAGCAAACTATCGATGGTGGTTATATTATGGTAGGTGATACCGAATCCGCTGGTGCCGGATCTTTTGATGTTGGGGTAATAAAAACTGACGAAAATGGTGTTACTGAATGGTCTAAAACTTATGGCGGTTTATACGAAGATAGAGGACAATCTATTCAGTTAACTGATGATGGTGGTTATATAATTGCCGGCACTACAGCGTCTTATGGTGTTGGAGGATATGATATCTGGCTAATAAAAATTGATAGCCAAGGCGAAGAGTTGTGGTCAAAAACATTTGGTGGAACCAGCTGGGATTGGGGCTATTATGTTGAACAAACTTTTGATGGCGGTTATATTATTACAGGTTGTAAAGATCCGGGCAGTTACAGTATTTGGGATGTCTTTTTAATTAAAACAGATAGTCAGGGAAATACAATGTGGACTAAAACATATGGCGGTGATAGTTATGATGTCGCTCACTGTGTAAATCAAACTTCTGATGGTGGTTATATCCTTACCGGATATACTTATTCATATGGCGCAGGCAGTAGTGATATGTGGTTGATTAAAACCGATGAAAATGGTAATATGGAATGGAATAATACTTTTGGCGATACTGAACCCGAACATGGTTATTCTGTTGTTCAATCAGAAAATGAATATATTGTTGCCGGATATACAAAGTCTTACGGCGAAGGTGATTATGATGTTTGGTTAGTTAAAACAGATAGTGAAGGTAATGAAATTTGGAGTAAAACGTATGGCGGAGTAGAAGATGATCGTAGTTTTTCTATTCAAAATACGGCAGACAATAATTTTGTTGTAGCAGGTTTTACAAGCTCTTTCGGTGCCGGAAATTATGATATGTGGCTGCTGAAAATTGATAATGCAGGAGATACCTTATGGACAAAAACTATTGGAGATGATAAGTTGAACAGAGCAAGATCTGTTGTGCAAACTTCCGATGGTGGTTATATCCTTGCCGGAGATACGTATATCTACGAACAAGGAGAGTATAATTATTATCTGGTGAAAATTGATCCGGAACAAGGCGCTGGTACTGATAGTAGAATGCAAACAAAGTGTTTCTCATATTGTTATCCGAATCCTACAACAGGAATTATTAACGTTATAGGGGATGGGATTAAAGCAGTTGAAATTACAGATGTTCAAGGATCTATTATCAGTATATTATCTATAAATCATGAGCAATCATCAATAGAAATTGATTTGTCGCAATACGGAAAAGGTATTTATTTTGTGAAGACTCAAGTTAATGACCGGGTTATTACAGATAAAATTATTGTAAAGTAAATAGTGTAAAATAAATAGAAATCAGGGTAAAAAATCGAATTCTGATTTTAAATATAAAAATATGAAGAAGATATTAATTGTTTTAATAATGATAAGTGCAGGGTTTGTTAATGCTCAAAATCTTATAGGTACGAGTACGCAATCTACTGCAACAGAAAGAAATAACGCAAGGCTGATTGTTGAGGATCACAATGGGGATTTGCATACAGCATATTATAATAATGGCGTTTATTACTCATTCTCTGATGATGCAGGTGCAACTTGGTCGTTGCCTCTACTGGTTGATGATATGGGACGAAATCCGTCTCTTGCTGTTGATAATGATAATATTATACATCTTGTTTATAAAAACGGTGGAACAAATGCTTATGATATTATCCACAGAACTTATAATAATGGCGTGTGGAGTGATTTTGATTACGTTTATCACGATGTTAATTTTATTGCTCCGGTTTCTCGTCCTGCTATTGCCGTTGATTCAGATAATAATTTGCATTGTGTTTGGCAACGAAAAGGATACTCCTCGGTACCAAATTCTGAGATATGGTACAGTAAATTTGTTGTTGGATCGGGTTGGGATGCATCTGTAAATGTTAGTGACTCGTATGGCGCTTCTGAATATCCAACTCTTACTGTTGATAATAGCAATAGTGTATATGTATTTTGGAAAGATTCGGGAGAAGATATTGGTAACGATAAAATGGTTCTTTACAGAAAATATACCAAAGGAATCGGTTGGGATGCTGATTATACGAATATTAGTAACACAACAGGAAATGGAAGTTATGCCACAATGGATCCGTGTGCTGTAACCGATATCAATGGTGATATTCATCTTGTATGGAAAGATTCTCAAATAGGAAATAGAGAGATATTTTATAAAAAATGTACTGATGGAATTTGGGACGGTGTTTTTACAAATATCAGTAATACTGCCGAAGCATCTTTACATCCATCAATTTCAACCGATAGTAACGGAAATTTGTACGTCTTTTGGGCAGAGAAAATTGGAGGTGTTTATACCGAGACTGTTTATAAAAAATATGACGTGCTGCTTGCAACTTGGTCCGGCATGATAAATATTAGTGATACAGATAATATAGACTCTGATCATCCTAATACGCCAAGTAAAGTTAATAATGCAGTATCTGTAATATGGACAGAAGGAGAAAATTCGCCATTTTCTGTTATGTATTATGGCGAACTATTATCTACAGATATTTATGAGTTTAGTGATGAAAAATCTGTTGCAAATATTTTCCCTAATCCTACAAAAGGAATTTTTACTCTTGAGCTTTTTGCTGATGATATTCAACAAATAAAAATTTCTGATTTATGTGGAAGAATTATTTTTATAGAAAAGGAGGTGTGTCAAACTCAAATGCTTGATTTATCGCAATTCGAAAATGGCATTTATGTTGTTAGTATCCAAACTGATAGAAAGAGGTTTGTGTATAAAATAGTAAAAGAGTAGGTTAAAATAATTGGCTTTGACGCTTCCATCCGGATAGCGTCAAAGCCAATTGATATTACCTGTAAATAACAATTCCAACTCCCAGTCGTAAAATGTCGGTAATATCTATTGTTGAGTTTCCAAAAGCACTGGTGATGTACAGAATCCCGGTTCCCACTCCGTAATATACTCCTACCTTATCAATAAATGCATTCTCTTTTTTGATCTTTGTTCTTATTTCTCCGCCAAAAAACACACCGAAATTTCTGCCCGGCGACCACCAATAATAGTCTTTCGGATAGTGGTCAGGTAGTTTTACCCAATACTCATTACCGAAAGTGTGATGCATTAACATGCCAATATTCAATGGCATTATTTCGGTATTCTCTGTTATATTGCAATGTATTGTTTTAACAGTAAATCGTAATGTAAAGCTATGTAAATCATCCAAACTTACCGATTTAGGTACGTATCCATAATACCCGGTAATATCGAGGTGCTCTTTAAAAAGCGAATATCCTACACCTGCCGATAAAAATGCAGTGCCACCACTAAATTGTAATTTATAATGGTCGGGACGGTATTTTAGTATCTTATGCAATCTGCTGTCGTTTTGTCCAAACATTGCAGAAGGAATAAGAAAAAAAGTTGATAAAATAAGAATCTGTATTGTATTCTTAAAAGTCTTTCTCTTCAATTTCATATTTATCATTAATAATATTCAGTATAACATATTTATTGTATTGTGCCCCATAAGTGTTTAGATACGTAATGCTATCGGCGTAAGGTTTATACACTTCAAAATGATGTAGATGACCATGTATTGTAAGCAGTACGTTATCGTATTTAGCAAGTGTTTGTTGGAAATCCCTTTCTAATAAAGGGTCGAAATCAGAATCCATTGGCGGAACATGGAATATTACAACAGCTTTGTTGAAGTTAGTATCGGGTTTTAATTGATTATCAAGCCAATTAATATCCGGAACTGTGCCATTAAATTTGAATTCCCTGCTGTTTGTATTAATAAATACAAATTTTGTATTACTATAGATAAAACTAAAATCGAATTTCCCGAACATCTCTTGATAGGCATCACCTCCGTTACCAACTAAATCGTGATTGCCAATAACAACAAAATATGGTTTGTTAAGATTTAACAGATAGGAGTTGCTCCAAATATATTGCTGTGGTAGTCCGAAATCTGCTATATCACCGCCATGAATAGAAAAATCTACTGATGGAATCTTGTTGACTGCTTTAGCGAATTTCCCTAATTCATCGTACCAACGATGATTATCTGCTGTTAAAGCAATTTTTATTGTGTCATCGGTTTTAGTTGATAGGAGTCTATCAATATTGCGTTGATTAATGTTTTTATTCTCATTACTAAAGTCGATAGCATAAGGCGAATACTCAAATATATTTTCGCATGCTCCGGATATTAGTAATAAACTCAGAAATAAAAATATTTTAATGCGATTGTTCATATTTTTTTTAACTGTGTGCTTTATCATAAAGTTATTTGAAGTTGCAAATATATAAATAGTAATGATACTCCTTTCATAGTATGAGTGTTGTAAGTGTGAATAATTGTTTCTGTGTATAAAAA
>JAYEOD010000526.1:0-1514 GCA_034722575.1 Bacteroidota bacterium
CGTTTCATCCGTTTATAATTTGTTTGCCCTGATATTAAGGCATTAAGATTTCTATTTAACATAATATTTTCTTTGTCGATTTGTTTATTCATTCGTAATTCGTAATTCGTAATTAATTCAGTTTTTATTTGTCGGATGGAGCTGCACATTTATAATCATTCTCGTGTATATTAAAAGTTTTAGTATGGCTCGTTTCATCCGTTATAATTTGTTTAAAAATTAAAAGTCATAACTTCATAATACAATATTCGTAATTACATCACAATTCGTAATTAACTCCTATATTGTCTCTTATCGCTATTTCGTAAATTTTATCTGCGACATAGAGGTCAAACAGAGCCATTCCAACAGATTTAAAAAACCGAGTATTTTTTAATTTCACACTCTCCTTATTCAGGATATAACTCCCCAGAGTAAATATATTATCGATATGAAAGATACTATTAACAATAGGTTCAATCATATCACCCGATTCACTCAGGGCTGTTTTTGTATCAACAAAACATTTATCAATATTTTTAAAAATCTCATTAGGAATTTCTTTCATATCAGGTTTAAAAGAACCTATAGAAATAATAGTCTTTCCAAAGAGCAGCGTTTTATTTGCCGGCAGCACGGGGGTTTTAGATGTAGTAGCAGTAATAATCACATCGCACTGTTTAGTAAAAACATCGATATCATCCAAAACATCTATAACAAAATCGTGCAAAACAAATTTCAACTTCTGTTTTAAATCATCTGCTTTAGCGCTATCAATATCAAAAATCAGAATCCTTTTAAATTCCCGTTCTTTTGAAGCAGCAAGGATTTGATGATATCCTTGCACTCCGGCTCCTACTATCCCAAGAGAGACCACATTTTCGTCGGCAAGATGTCTAACACCCACAGCGCCCACTGCACCGGTACGATATCCGGTAACTGAAGCACCATTCAGCAAAGCTAAAGGCTCGCCGGTTTCGCTACTATTTAGCGACATCATTCCATTTATTACAGGAATATTATTTTTTGCATTTCCGGGAAAAACAGAGACCAATTTTGTAGAGAATCGTTTGTTTGAATATACAGGCATTACAAGGTGAGTATTATCACCTTGTGATATATGCATTCTTTCGGGCATCAGGAAATCATTTTTTTCAGCACGAATTACAGCTTGTTCCACTGCATCAGTTATTTCTGAGAGATTTTCTTCTGCTATTTTTTTAATATTCTCTTTACAAAGTATTAACATAATATTAGTAGTTTCTCATTTTTTCAACATCAGTAATTGTTTTAGGCACATCGATACCAAGAAGTTTATATCCATCAGATGTAATAACAAAGTCTTCTTCGTTTCTAAAACCGCCCATATTTTTATGCTGTTCAACTTTATTAAAATCAATAAATTCTGAATTCCTGTTTTCCGATTTCCATAAATCAATCAACTCAGGAATAAAATAGACACCAGGTTCAATTGTAATAACATATCCCTCTTTTAGCTCTCGTCCCAGTCGCAAAGATTTCAGACCAAACTGAGT
>JAYEOD010000527.1:0-1510 GCA_034722575.1 Bacteroidota bacterium
AAAGGAACTGTTATTAGTAAAAATGATAAAGGTGCTGTTGTTACTCTTCCTTATGGTGTTGAAGGATTTGCTCCTGCCAGACACTTGAAAAAAGAGGATAATACTGATATTGTAATGGATGAGGTTATCGATTTTAAAGTAATCGAATTCTCTAAAGATAATAAGCGTATTGTTCTTTCTCATAACCGTATTTTCCAAGATAAAGTATCGGAAAATAAGTTTAAAGAAAAGGCAGAGAAAACTAAAGCAGCCAAAGCTACTAAGAGAGCAGTTAAGACTTTGAAAGATAATTCAGAGAAAACTACTCTTGGTGATCTTGACGCTTTAGCTCAACTTAAGTCTAAAATGGATAAAGATGAAAAAGAGAATAAATAGTCTCTTTTTTTAATATAATGAAAAGGCTGGCTTTTGTCAGCCTTTTTTTTTGTATTTTAGAAAAAAGTTTTTTTTATGGAGTTTTATGTTAAAGTTTTAGGTAGTAGTTCTGCAATAATACAAAATAAACGTGGCGTTACATCGCATTATGTGTTTTACCGAGGAACTGGATTTTTGGTGGATTGCGGAGAAGGTACTCAAATTCAAATCAGACGATTTGGAGTGCGTATGCAAAAAATAGAACATATTTTTATCTCTCATCTTCACGGAGATCATTTCTTTGGCTTGATAGGTTTGCTCTCTACTTATCATTTGTATGGAAGACAAAAAGAATTGCACCTTTATGCTGCTGAACCATTAAAAGAAATTATTAAAATTCAACTGGAAGCTTCTGAAACTATACTTAATTACCCTTTGATATTTCATGCTATTGAGGATGATTTTGAAGGATTGTTGTTTGAAAATAATAGGCTGGAAGTTAGTACTTTTAAATTAGTGCATCAAATTCCTACTCATGGTTTCCTTTTTAAAGAAAAACCTAAACCACGTCGTATTAATCTTGATGTAGTAAAAGAGGAAAATATTCCCGAAAGATTTCTTAAAGGTATTAAATTGGGAGATGATTTTGTAAAAGACAGTGGAGAAATATTAAAAAATGTGGAAATCACTCTTCCTCCATTGCATTCACGCTCGTATGCTTTTTGTTCCGATACCGGCTATAATGAAAAAATATTGCCTTGGATAAAAGATGTTGACCTACTCTATCATGAAACCACATATTTGAATGGTGACTCTCCATCCGAGAGACTTAAAAAATATCATTCTACTGCTACCGATGCCGCTAATATTGCTTTAAAGGCAAACGCCAGAAGATTGCTTATTGGTCATTTCTCGAGTCGCTATGGCGATCTGGTTCCCTTTTTGAATGAGGCAAAACGGGTTTTTAATAATACCCTATTGGCAATTGATGGAAACTTATATAAGGTGAAAGCGTTAACTAATAAACCCCAATAAAAATATATTATATCTCTAATCTGATTATTTGGTGGCTTTTGGTGTAGATAGAAGAAATATTAGAAACATAGAAAATCCTAATACGGAAATTCCAAAAAATACATGATTCATCCCTCCAAAA
>JAYEOD010000528.1:0-1507 GCA_034722575.1 Bacteroidota bacterium
AGGATTTTTATGATTTACATGTTTTTATTCGTTTATAATTTGATTTTATTAATACAGACCTTCAAGGTTTTAAAAACCTTGAAGGTCTGTCGGAGTCCTGCTAACTCTCAACCTCAACCTTAACCTCAACCTTAACCTCCACCTCAACCTCAACCTCAACCTCAACCTCAACCTCAACCTTAATCTTAGTTATATATAACTCGGTTCATTATTCGTAATTAATCTGTTTTATCTAAAAATAAATCCCTCTTTTAATGGATCTGTCGGGTCGAAATAAAATTCATTTTGACCAGTAATTGATGCAGTTCCGGTTACCTGTGGGATTACGGCTTTATAATTTCCATATTTAGTTTCCTCAACAACTTTTACATCCATTAAAGTATTTAAGATACTCTCAATAGTAATCTCCTCTTCAAGTTGCAGATTATCTTTCAGAAAATGAATAGCAGCTCGGGCACTCACTCCGGAGCCTGTTGGAGAGCGATCTACTTCCCCTTCGGCAAAAATGCAGACATTGCGGCTATGGTGTTTTTTATCATATGCTTTAGCTGTAAATATCGTTCCATACAAAAAACTAAGCTCCTTTTCGTAAGGATGATCGATAGAAAAATTATCCATCACGGCATATTTTATTCTTCTTCCGTAATCGATAAGCTTGTTATAATCGGAAGCATCAAGAATTACACCAACAGAATCGGCATCAACAAAAGCATAAAAAGCACCACCAAAAGCCACATCAAATTTCACTTTTCCAATACCTTTTACTTCTACTTCTTTATTTTTTAGCAAAACAAAAGAGGGAACATTTTTAAAAGAGACTTTTTCGACAACACCATTTTTAATAAACGCTTTAGAATATATTTTTCCAGGAGGCGCATCGATAATCAATTCAGGATTATCGCCCTCTTTTTTTATCATACCGGTTTCCAAAACTAATTTTGTAAGAGCAATAATAGCGTGGCCGCACATTGTGCTGTATCCTTCGTTATGAATAAAAAAAGTACCAAAATCAGCATTTTTGCTAACAGGTTCAGTGATAATAGCGCCGTACATATCATCATGACCGCGAGGCTCGAACATTAATCCGGTACGGATATGATCGAGGTTTTCCTTAAAATATCTGCGCATTTCAAGAATTGTATCTCCTTTAATTTCCGGTAGTCCTCCTGTAATAACACGCAGCGGTTCTCCGCCGGTGTGCATATCAATGGTAGTAATCTTATCCCATTGCTTAGGCGGATTCCATTTATAGTTATCTGTTAAAGTGTTCATATAGTTTATTGTAATTATTTTTTATTGATTCATCCGTTTATAATTTCATATTTCGGTCGGATGGAAGTCGCCTTTATAATCATTGTCGTGTGTATTAAAAGTTTTAGCATGGCTCGTTTCATCCGTTTATAATTTGTTTGCCCTGATACCAGTGCATTAAGATTTCTATTTAACATAATATTTTTTTGTTGTTCTTTTGCCTTGACGCAAAAGAACCAAAAAGTCAAGGCTTACA
>JAYEOD010000529.1:0-1505 GCA_034722575.1 Bacteroidota bacterium
GTTTGAGTAAAAAAGCCGACAGATACTGTCGGCTTTTTTTTGCCACGGATTCACGGATTTATTATCTCCTTAAAAATAATAACTTGAATCCATTATATGGTTTTTGGTATATCTATTATTTTATTAATACACGATATTTCCAAGCCGGAAGAGTGTATTCAGCATCTTTCATCTGTTCTTTATTATTAGAAGGATAGATAGTATATTCACCGGAAATAGTTGCTAAACTATATTTTTGTTCTTTATCAGATAAATTAATAATCACAACAACTTCGTTATCATCTTTCACTCTTTTGTAAGCAAAAACACTTTCATTTTGTGTCTCTATTATCTCGAACGAGCCACCAAATTTAGGGGTTCCCAATGCTATATTACTCTCCTTTAATTTAGTAAGATTTTTATAAAACGCAGTTGTTGAGTTCTCTTCCCATTCGATAATATCTTTCTCAAAAAACTTCAACCTCTTATCTAAACCATCTTCCTGTCCCGAATAAATCAAAGGCATCCCGGGAACGGTAAAAGCCATTACAGCAAATGCTTCAGCTGCATTGCCCATACGTTCGTTAACAGTACCATTCCACGAATTTTCATCATGATTAGTAATAAAATTCATTTTAATATCGTCATCCTCGTAAAGAGTATCACACTTAGCAAAATAGGCTTTCAGTTCTTTTACAGATTGTTCTCCTTTAGCTATCTCATTCATAATATGATGTAATTCCCATCCATAATGCATATCAAAAGCCTCTTTAAGAAGCTCTATATTACCTTCATCTTCGGCAAGCATAAATACCGGTTTAATTTTGTTAAGCTCGTTTACAGCATTGTTCCAAAAATCAACAGGAACCATTCCGGCAACATCACAACGATATCCATCAATATCAAACTCATTAACCCAATATTTCAAAGCTTGAATCATATGAGCTCTCATATCATTATTATCGTAGTTAAAATCAACAACGTCCGTCCAATCGAAAGGAGAAACCAAATTACCGGCAGAATCAGCAGTGTACCATTCGGGATGTAATTTTACATTAGCATTATCCCAAGCAGAATGATTAGCTACCCAATCTAAAATAACTTTAAACCCCATTTCATGAGCCTTATCAACTAAAGTTTGAAAATCTTTTTTAGTACCAAACTCAGGATTTACAGCAAAATAATCTTTTACAGAATAATAACTTCCCATAGAGCCCTTTCTATTTAGCTCTCCGATAGGCTGAATAGGCATAAGCCATAAAATATCTACGCCAAGTTCTTTTAAACGCGGAAGATGTTTTACAAAAGCATTTATTGTTCCCTCTTCGGTAAATTGTCTGATATTTACTTCATAGATAGTAGCTCCTTTTATATACTCCTTTTGAACAGCCGCAGCGCTATTTTCTTTTTCTGTTTTAGCATTATCACACGATATTGTTGTGAAAGCTATTATCATACTAAGTAATACTAATACTTTTTTCATACCTGAAATTTTAATTATTCAATTATATATTGATTTAATTTAA
>JAYEOD010000530.1:0-7675 GCA_034722575.1 Bacteroidota bacterium
GGATACCTTTTTTAATAACATTTCCAATAGCAAATGAGCTTACTAATTCTGTTATTTCTTTTTTTAGTTTATTTAATAATTCAAATAGCTTATCGCGATTAGCAAATTCAATATCCTCTTCCGAAAAATCGAGTTCTAACTCTATTAAACTCGCAAAGTTGACCAACTCGCTACGCAGCTCTTTAATTTTTTTTGAGTAACCGCCTCGCATCTGCCTTAAGGCTAAATGGTGCGAAGTTTTAGAGTGTGAAGAGATTAAATCAGCAACCGCTTCGGCCTGCGATAAATCGAGTTTACCATTACCAAAAGCACGCATAGTGTATTCGCCCGGATTAGCTAACCGTGCGCCTTTAGTAATTAACAGCTCTAATATTTTTTGTTGTATATATTCGGAGCCGTGACAAGAAATTTCGATAGAATCTTCTCCTGTATAAGAGTGAGGGTTTCTGAAAACACTAATCAATACCTCATCTAAAATTTCATTCTCTTCGTTTTTAATAACGCCGAAAAGTAACTTATGCGTTTCCGCTATTGAAATTGAAGCCTCTTTATTACTCGGAGTAAAAATAGAATCTCCTATAGAAAAGGAGTTTGGACCCGAAAGACGAATTATTGCTATGGCACCACTGCCATTTGGAGTTGCTAATGCGCAAATCGTATCTTTATTAATTGTATATGCAAATGCTGAATTACTAGTCATTGTCGATGTTTTTTTTATTTCAATTACAACAAAGTTAATATTATATTTCAAAATAACATAAAAAGGTTATATTTTTGAAATCTAATTTTCAGAAATATCAAAAACTATGAGTGTACTTGTTAATAAAAATTCTAAAGTCGTAGTACAAGGCTTTACGGGTAGTGAAGGAACTTTTCACGCAAAACAAATGATAGAATATGGGACGAATGTTGTTGGAGGTGTAACTCCCGGAAAAGGGGGACAAGTTCATCTTGATAAACCGGTTTTTAATACTGTTGAAGATGCAGTTAAAAAAGCCGGTGCTGATGTTTCTGTGATTTTTGTACCACCTGCATTTGCTGCTGACGCTATTATGGAAGCTGCTGACGCAGGAATAAAAGTTGTTATTTGTATTACCGAAGGTATCCCAACAAAAGATATGGTTACAGTAAAAGAGTTTTTAAAAGATAAAGAGACTCGTTTAGTTGGTCCTAACTGCCCCGGTGTTATTACTCCCGGCGAAGCTAAGGTTGGTATTATGCCCGGATTTATTCATAAAAAAGGTAGTGTAGGTATAGTGTCCCGATCTGGAACATTGACTTATGAAGCTGTCGATCAAATCACAAAGCTTGGTCTTGGACAAACTACAGCTATTGGAATAGGCGGCGACCCAATTATTGGAACTACTACTAAAGATGCTGTTGAACTATTAATGAATGATCCTGAAACAGAAGGGATTATTATGATTGGCGAAATTGGTGGTAATATGGAAGCTGATGCTGCATACTGGATTAAAGAACACGGAACTAAACCTGTTGTTGGTTTTATTGCCGGTGCTACTGCTCCAAAAGGTCGCAGAATGGGACATGCCGGTGCTATTGTAGGTGGAAAAGCTGATACTGCTGCTGCTAAGAAAGAGATTCTTCGCGAGTGTGGTATTCATGTTGCTGAATCGCCTGCTGAAATTGGAAAAATGATGGCGAAAATATTGAAATAACTGTTTCTTAATTATATCAATTGGTATAATTATATGAACTGTCTTAGGAGAATAATTCTAAGACAGTTTTTTTTGTCCCGAAGCTAAAAAATATTTCCCTTTTCGGGATAACATCAAAAACACACCTCTTTTTTTAAACACTGAAACTCAATACATTAAATACGATTTTATTTTTGGCGCTATGTTTGAATAACCATTATTGTTAGTATGAAAAAATAATTACAAAGATATTAGCACAAATTGCGAAACAATACAATAGAAGGTAAGTACACAGAGAGTAGATTAATTTCAAAAAGACCACTTCAGAATGAAGTGGTCTTTTTGATTTATCTTGAAAAAGCAATTTTAACTGTCTGCTTTTTTATTTTTGCTTTTTTTAACAACATCATTGTCTTAAAAGCTTTTTCTCTATTAACAGCAATATATGAGATATGATCTAATACCTCTATTAATCCAAGGTCTTCTTTATTAAGCTCTCCTTTTTTAAGCATCAATCCAACAATATCAATTTTATTGATTTTATCTTTTTTTCCTCCCGAAATATATAAAGTCTGCCATTTAGGCGCTTTAGGAAGAGTTACTTCGTCTGCTATATCAATAAAAGCGGGTTCTTCTTTAATAAAATTAGGTACAGGCTCACTCTCAGCCAAAACTAAATACGAACTTCCATTGGCATTCATTCGTGCAGTACGACCGTTACGGTGTATATATGCTCCTTTACCTGTAGGAAGTTGGTAATGTATAATATTTTTTATTTCAGGAATATCTAATCCGCGCGAAGCCAAATCGGTTGTGATTAGAATATTATAACTGCCGTTACGGAATTTTATTAATGCTCTTTCTCTAATGTGCTGTTCTAAACCGCCATGAAAAATATCATGATCAAGCTCTTTTTCTTTTAACAGCTCACTAATACGATCAACCGCCTCGCGGTGATTACAGAATATAAGTGTTGATTCTGTTCCTATTTTGCATGTTAAATTAAACAGTGCCTTTAATTTATCGCTTCCTTGCGATCGTACAGCTCTTAATTTTAATTTACCCATCTCTATTTCGCCAATATAATTTAACACAATAGGATCTCGCATCATTAAAAAAGGAGGGATACTGTCGGATTTTGTAGCAGAAGTAAGAATTTTACTTTTCACATCCGGTATTTTTTGGATAATAAAACGCATATCTTCTTGAAAGCCCAGCTCAAGCGATTTATCAAATTCATCTAATACTAAAGTCTTAATAGAAGATGTTTTAAAAGTCTCTTGTCGGATGTGACCGGCAATTCTTCCGGGAGTACCAACAAGCACTGCCGGCGGCTCTAAAAGACTGTTTTTCTCTATTTTCATGGCGTGGCCACCATAAAAAGCGTTTATTTTATAATCTGTCTTCATTGCACGAAAAACCTGCTCTATCTGAATCGACAATTCTCGTGAGGGTGATATTATTAACGCCTGAATACCTTTTACATTAGGTTTAAGACGTTTTAATATAGGTATTAAAAAACCAAGTGTCTTTCCTGTTCCTGTTGGCGCAAGCAAAATAACATTATCATTTTTGTCGTTTGCTCTTATTGATGCTTCCTGCATCTCTTTTAGGGTTTTTATACCTAAGTTTTTCAACGACTTAGATACCAAATCTTCTTTTTTCTGCATTGTGCAAAAGTAGGCATTAATTATTAATTAATAATTTTTAATTAATATTTGTGTTTGGTTTTATCTAAGCGGTTTTAACAGATACTCCAGTCCGTTAAGTTTTATCTCATAAAGAGTGTTCAAAAGCATACCAAGCTTACCATCAGGAAATCCTTTTTGGTGATACCATACCAGATAATGCTCGGGGATATCGCATAATATTCGGCCTTTATATTTTCCATAAGGCATTCTCATTGTTACTAAATCCTGTAGTGTTGTATCTCCCATAATATTATCTGCGACTGGCACATTTAACACACCTTGTACTACCCGGCATTACATATAATCGCGAAAATGGAATTTTCTGACCACAAACACGGCATAAACCAAAATCCGGCTTGTCGATTGTGGCTAAAGATTGTAATACATTACTGTAAGATTCTTTTGTAGCACGCAAAGCAGCTTCATTAACGCTTTTATTATTAATAGCATCCATTCTGCTAACACGACCAATGGCGCAATCAGGCTCTATAGGTTGTGTCATCTCTTTTAGCTGCTCAATTTTTTTCTCAAGCTTAATTTTTTCTTTTCCGAGTTTTTCGAGCAGTTGTTTTTTTTCTTGTTTTGTCATTCTTTTTATGTAATGATACAATAATTTAGGAGTGAGTTATCTATCGCATTAGTAATTTAATTATAGTGATTTCTCGTATGCCGATAAAACATCGTTAAAAGCAGAAGGAATATCAATTTCAAAGCTTATAGCCTCATCTGTTTCGGGATGAAAAAATCTTAATTTTGACGCATGCAATAACAATCTTTTTATACCTGTTTTTTCGGTGATAATTCTATTTAGTGTGAAATCTCCATGTTGAGTATCGCCAATAATATCGAAACGTTCCTGAGCAAAATGTTGTCGTAATTGATGCCAGCGTCCTGTTTCCGGCTCTATCTTTACAATACTAATATTAATATTTTCGGATGTTTTATAAGTAATATCTGTGGCAACTGTTTTTACTGTTTTGTAATTTGTTTTAGCAGGTTTCTTAAACTTAGTCTTCTTCTTCACCGTCACTTTTCTATCGAAAATACCCTCTCCCGGATTTTCGCGCACTACAGCATAGTAGGTTTTTTGTACGCGTCTCTGTTCAAACTGTAGAGCCAAATTATGCGCAGCCTCTTTCGAAAATGTCAACACTATCAATCCTGATGTTTTAGAATCGAGACGATGGACATTATAAACGCTTTTATTTGTCATGTTACCAATAGCTTTTGTAAGATATGGCGCATCATGAGGCATAAAATCATTTTTATGCACAGGAAGATTAACAGGCTTGTTTACAACAATAATATGCTCATCCTGAAATATTATTTCCGGGTTATTTATAGTATCCATAATTTTCTGATGTTAAACTGCAAATTTACGGAAATAATAAGTACACTCAACTCCAAAATAATAAGCGTTCCCATTTTAAACAAAACTTTCCCAAATCGGGAAAATCACAGCGTTACTGTAAGTAAAAAAGAGTAAGGCTATTTTTTATTTAACTTTCTATATTTCAGTATGGTAAAAGGGTGTGTGGAGTTTAGGTGTACGATTTTCAATTCTCATTTAGTATCACCACTTAAATAATTATTGTTTTGGCATACAGATTGCTTTGCTATTTATAGAATAAATCTCTATTTTTACAAATGAAACAAAAATATTCTGTCATGAAAAATTTCTTACATATATTATTATTCGGCACATTAATTTTAGCTTTTTTTTCATGTGTAAAAGATTCTGAGCCAATAGATGTAAATCAAGACATTGATAATATTATTGCTTCTGAAAATTTTGACTGGAAAACAATTGATGATATTAGCTTTATTATAAATAAATCTACTTCCGGTGTTATTAAAATTACTTCCGAAGATGGTTCTGTTTTATATCATAAAGGATATTATAATGGCATGGAAAACACTACATACGATATAGCTGTAAATATACCAAAACGTGTAACTCGTGTACGTATTAATGGTCAAATTGTTGATATTAATGATGAGAGTATTAATGTAGAGCTATCAAATACAAAATTATCTTACAAATCAGCAACAAATAGTGCTTTCCCTACCGAAGATTTACTGGCCTACTGGCAGTTTAACGAAACATCAGGACAAATAGCTGTTGATTCGCAGGGGGATAACAATGGCGTGATTACAGGAGCTGACAGAACATCCGGCATTAATGGAAATGCATTAAATTTTGATGGAAATACCGGTAATGTAGAAATACAAACCAACAACAATCTAAATATCATTACCGACAAAGTAAGTTTTTCGGTTTGGTTTAAGATGGATGAAGTAGGAAATGATGGAGCTTTTCTTTTTAACAGAGTAAAGTACATTTTAAGAATGGATAACCATGGTAAAATTACATTTGCACTTTATAATCCGGGTTGGGTTTCGGTAACAATACCATGGGGAAACAGAATAATTGATACCGACTGGCATAATGTTGTGGCAACTTATGATGGAGATATTATGAAGTTATATATCGATAACACTCTTTTAGCAAGCAAAACAACATCCGGAAATCTTAAATCCTCGAACAACAATATTTTTATTGGAAGTCAGGATAATATAAATCACTTTCAAGGCGCTGTTGATCAGGTTGCGATATATACAAATACTTTAACAACTGAAGAGATTACCACTTTATATACCGAGACACAAAATCCCGGTAACGGAAGCGAAAATATTATTTCGACATGGAATTTTAATGAAAATTCAGGAAGCATAGCCAACGATTCGGAAAGTGATAATAATGGCACTATAAGTGGTGCGCAGTGGGAAGCCGGTGTTGAAGGAAGCTGTTTAAAATTCGATGGTATCAACGATTATGTGGCTGTCTCGAATGCACAAAATTTGAATCCATCACAAGAGATTACTATTATGGCATGGGCTAAAACATCAGAAAATAAAACTGCCAAAATAGCTCAAAAAGGCGATTGGGATGGACATGGAATATGGCAGGACAAATGGAATGGATGGAAATGCGGAATACGTTTAGCAACTAATAAAAGCCATTCAATAAAATGGGGAAATGGAGTTCCGGTTTTCGACGAATGGTATCATATTGCTTTATCATACAATGGATCTGTTTTAAAGCTGTTTGTAAACGGGCAGCTTACAAATACAAAAGCGGTTTCGGGCACATTAAAAGTAAATAACAGAGCCTTTTCAATAGGCTCTGACAATGGCGCTCAAAAGTTTTTTAAAGGTAGTATTGATGATGTAAGATATTTTGGAAAAGCATTGAGTCAAACAGAAATTCAAGCTGTATATAACGATCAGGGTAATAGTGGTAGTACCGATAGTGATGGTGATGGTATTCAAGATTCTGACGATGACTATCCTAACGATCCGGCACGTGCTTTTAATAATTTTATGCCTGCCGCAGGATATGGCAGTCTTGCTTTTGAAGATTTATGGCCGGGAAAAGGCGATTATGATTTTAATGATCTATTACTTGATTATCAATTTACTACTGTTACGAATGCTTTAAATAAAGTTACTGATGTAGAAGGTTCTTTTGTAGTGAGAGCTATTGGTGCCGGATTAAGAAATGGATTCGGATTCCAATTCCCGGGAAACAGTATTCAAACATCCGATATTACTGTTAGCGGCTCTATTCTTAAAGATAATTATATTACTCTTAACGATAATGGAACAGAAGCGGGACAAGAGAAACCTACTATTATTGTTTTTGATAATGCTAATAAAATTTTACTTACGAACTCAGGATTTGGCGCAAATGTAGATCCTAATGTGCCATATGTTGAACCCGATACTATTGCCATTTCAATAGCATTTACTACAAATACTTATGTTATAAGCGATATTGATATTGTTAATTTTAATCCGTTTTTAATTGTTGACGAAGAGAGAGGAAAAGAGATTCATCTGGCCGATTACCCTCCAACTTCACTGATGGATAAAAGTTATTTTGGTACAATGGACGATGATAGTAACCCTAACACAGGAAAATATTATAAAACGGATGAGAATCTTCCTTGGGCAATAAATATTCCTGAGAGTTTTGATTATACTATAGAAAAAGCAAAAATAACTTCCGGTCATCTGAAATTTTACGAATGGGCTATCTCTTCGGGTAGCGATTATGCTGATTGGTATCAAAACAAAACAGGTTATAGAAACAGTGATAATATCTATCAAAAACCTTGATTATTGAAAGGTTCCCCTATTCGCTTTGGCTTCGGAGGACAAGTAGATTGAGGTTGTGAAATTGAGGTTGAGGTTGAGATAAAGGCTGAGATTAAGGTTGAGGTTGAGATAAAGGCTGAGATTAAGGTTGAGGTTGAGGCTGAGGTT
>JAYEOD010000531.1:0-1503 GCA_034722575.1 Bacteroidota bacterium
TCTTATCAAATGTAAATCTTTTACAATCCACTATTTCCTACAATGTAAAAATTAAGATTAATTCAGCAGATGCAGAAAGAGCCACTGAAATAATCAACAGAATTAAAAATGAATACGGTAAAAGCAAAGAGTGGACGGTAGAACAATTAAAAACAGTAAGAAGAATCATCATTCCTGTAGATTTTTCTACCCACTCAATTAATGCATGTGAATATGCCTTAAGCATAGCAGAAAATTTAAAAGCCGAAATTCGTCTTCTACATGTTTACTACACTCCTTCGCTCGAATCACCGGGTTTTAGTGAAGCATACAGCATTCGCACTAATGTTGAAAGATACATAAAAGAAGTTCATGTTAATGCTCGTTATGATATGAACAAATTAATTGATAGGTTAAATACTACTATTAATAAAAAAGAATATAAATATGTTCGTATCGATAATATTTTGATTGATGGAGAGATAGAATCAACCATAAAAAACGAAGTAAAAGAGTATAAACCGGGATTAATAGTAATAGGATTAAAGGGAAAAGGAGAAAATAATCAACGCATTTTAGGTAGCGTTACCAGTCATCTTGTTAATAATACTAATATTCCGATTTTGGCAGTACCTGAGAGTGCAAAAATAATATCTATAAATGACGTAGAAAAAATTGGTTATGCCACTAATTTTGATGACTCAGATTTTAAATCAATTAGTAAATTAATAAACTTTGTTAGGCCTTTTGATATTAAAATTCACTGTGTTCATATTGAAACAGAAGAAGAAGATTTATGGAGCAGTGTAAAAATGAATGGATTAAAAGAATATTTTAACGAACTAGACATTCCGGAAGTAGAATGTAATAGTTTTAAAAACAATAATTTAATTTCCGGCTTAAATGATTATATCAAAGCAAATGGGATAAATATTTTAGCTGTAACTGCAAATAAAAGAGGATTTTTCTCTAAACTTTTTCATCCAAGTATGACAAAAGAAATTATTTCTACTATGGATTTACCTTTACTACTGTTTCATCGTTAAACAATAGCATAAAAGGCGTCTTCAATATGATTAATCTTATGTTTATCTTGATAAAGAAGTATGGTAATAATATCAAACCGTACTTCTTTATCTATTTTATTATAATTAACATATGCATTTGCACCACGTATTAAATATTTCTGTTTTTGTCGGGTAACAAATACTTCCGGCTCGCCAAAATAATTTGACGAGCGAGTTTTTACTTCCACAATAATTAATAAATCATCTGTTTCGGCAATAATATCTATTTCGTCGTTTTTAAAATGCCAATTTGTTTCAATAATTTTATATCCTTTTTTAATCAAATATTTTTTTGCGAGTTCTTCGCCCTTTTTTCCTGTTTCGTTATGTTCTGCCATTGGGGATATGGTTTTTAGAGTAATTGCTTTATTACAAAGCTATATAAAAGATAAATAATAAAAAACATAATTAAGAGCATAAATCCTGAAGCAGCAATATTTTTAATTGTTTTATCCCT
>JAYEOD010000532.1:0-7599 GCA_034722575.1 Bacteroidota bacterium
CCGACTTTAATTTCAGATAATCGAGCGAATGAGCAGTTTTATCACCAAATATCTTTGTTAGCTTATTAATATTACCACCACTACCAATAATATTTATTTTTCCAAAAGAGGCTTTAAACTCACTCAACCAATCGGCAAGCTCTTTCCACTGCTTTTGTTCTATCTTATTATTAAGCAGTCGTAAAGTCCCTATTTTAAACGACTCTTGCTTTAAAAGGAGATCATTCTTAACAACCGAAATTTCGGTACTACCACCTCCAACATCCACAAACATAATCAGTTCATAATCGCCTTTAAACTCCATTTTACTGGTTTTTCTAATAATACGAGCCTCTTCCAAACCATCAATAAGTTTTATTTTCAACCCCAACTCTTTTTTCACTCTTTTCAGAATTTTTTCTCCATTATCAGCTTCACGCATTGCTGCGGTGGCGCATGCTGTAACATATTTAGGTTTATATACTTTTATAAGAAGTTCAAACGCCTTAAGAGTATTAATAAAATTCTCTTCACGTTTTTTAGATATATACCCTTTATTATACACATCCTTTCCTAACCTAATAGGAACACGCACAAGCGTATGTTTTTGGATACTAATTTCTCCGTTTACACCTCCGGCCTCTGCAAAAAGTAATCGAATAGCATTTGAACCAATATCTATAGCTGCTAATAACATATTTAAACGCTCTTATTTTTCTTTTTAAACAACTTATAAATTTCTGTTTGAGAGGACAAACTCTTTTCAGAATTTTTAATCAGATACTGATTAGGGTTTTCCTTACTAATAATTCTGGATTTCTGATTATCGGCCAACTGAAAATCAATAATATCCAGTAACTCTTTTTTTAATCTTTGGCAAATAATCGGGCATGCCACCTCAATCCTTCTGTCGAAATTACGTTGCATCCAATCTGCTGATGAGATATAATATAGTGGGTCGTTACTATTACAAAACACCAAAACACGCGAATGCTCAAGAAATTTATCCACAATACTAATACATTCAATATTATCACTCAATCCTTTAATTCCGGGAATCAAGACACAAATACCACGAATTATCAATTTTATTTTTACACCGGCATCTCCTGCCTCATATAATTTCTCAACAATTTCTGTATCAACCAAGCTGTTAAGCTTTAATATAACCCATGCCTTTTTACCTATTTTCGCATTAGCGATTTCCTTATCAAGCAAATTAATAAAATGAGAACGCATAGAAAATGGAGAGGCAATAAGATATTTTAAATCAGGTTGACTGTATCTATCTTCAAACATCTGAAATACCTTATCAACATCCTCTGTAATATCTTTATTTGCTGTTAATAAACTATCGTCGGCATATACTGTTACAGTATTTTCGTGAAAATTTCCGGTACTAATATTTGCGAAATTTTCAAATCCTCCCTCTTTATCTTTTCTTCTGATAAAAATCAACTTACTATGCACTTTATATCCCGGAATAGGAGTAATTACACGCACACCCTCCTCCCTAAATTTTTGAGAGAGTCGAATATTTACCTCCTCATCGAAACGAGCTTGCACTTCAAGATATACCACAACCTTTTTCCCATTTCGAGCCGCATTAATCAAAGCATTTACTACATTAGAATGTTTTGCCGTACGATAAAAAGTCATCTTTATTGCGGTAACCTCCGGATCTATTGACGCTTCGCGCAGCAGGTCAACAATATGCATAAAAGAGTGATAAGGATAATGCAGCATAACATCTTTTTCTCTTACCACGTCAAAAATACTTTTATTAATAGGTAAATAGGGATGAAAAAGTGGTGGAGATGCAGGATAATACAACTCAGGCATATTAAACTCCGGAAACTTCATAAGATCTTTAAAATTATGATATCTGCCCCCTCCCCTAATGTCGTCGTTATTTTTCAGCTTAAGTTTTTTCGTGAGCTTTTTCAATATTTTATCCGGCATTTTCGAGTCATATAAAAAACTAACGGTATCTCCTCGTTTACGTTTTTTTACACTCTCTGTCATCAGCTCAACAAAACTCTTCGACACATCATTATCAACATCTAGCTCAGCATCACGAGTAAAATTTACCGAGTAAGCCTCAAATTTATCATAACCAAAAACAGCAAAAATATCCTCTAAACAGTAACGAATAACATCATCCAAAAATATCATATAATGCTTACCACCTTTCATAGGAAGATTTAAAAACCTCGAATGGCGTTGAATAGGGATTTTGACCAAAGCGTACTCTTCATTTGCTTTATCAACAGAAGAGCTTAATGTAACCAGCAAATAGATAGCCTCATCTTTCAATCCTGATATACTTTTTAATGATTTCCCCATCAGTGGAAATAAAAAGGGTCTTAAATAATCGCGGAAATAATTTCTTACGAATTTGCCTTGAGCATCATCAAGTTGAGTTTCATTAATAATAATTATATTATTCTGTTTCAACTCCCCAACAATATCTTTGTAAGTTTTAATAAAGATAGCCTCTTGGTACGCTACAATCTCACTTATTTCTGCTAATACATCCTGAACTGCAACAGCATCTTCGCCATTAATCTGCCTCACCTTTACTAATCTTTTTAAAGTTGCCACACGAACCCTAAAAAACTCATCTCTATTATTAGAAAATATACCCAAAAAATTCACCCTTTCGAGCAGAGGAACCGTTTTATCAAGAGCTTCTTGAAGAACACGATCATTAAAATGCAACCAACTTATTTCTCTATTAATATATCTATCATTATCTAATGGTATCATATTCTATTTACTTTCTTCTCTTTTATCGTTTTTGGTGTTATAACAAAACGCAATTTACTATTTAATGATGAGATATCCTCCCATTTATCAGTATCAAAATCTAAACAGACACAAGCAGATGTTGGAAGCATCTCTATTTTGTTTTCAATAAACTCATTAGCAAAATATGTTAAGGTAGGATTATGTCCAACAATCATCAAAGAATCTAATTTATGAGGAAGGTCGAAAAACAAATTCATCAGCTGCTCTTCATCGGCATAATAAAGGATACTATCTTTTTTAATCTCTTCTTCGGTAAAACGCAAAGCATTACCAACAATTAAAGCGGTTTCAAGAGCTCTAACAGCAGGACTGCTAATAATCATATCTACACTAGTATTATTAAGTAACAAATAATCTAAAAGCAATTTTGTTCTCTGTTTTCCTTTCTCTAAAATTGGTCGTTGAAGATCGGGTAAATTGGCAGAACCCAACAACGCCTTTGCGTGCCGAACAATATATAATCTCTTCATGATAAATGTTTTATGTACCTAACAATAAAGATAGTAAATAACTTAATTAAAACCAAACAGGTATAAAAAAACCTGTAAAACATATGTTTCACAGGTTTTTTTATTTTATTTAGTATCGGTACAAACCATAATTTCCTTAGTCACAGGGTGAGTTGATAATAAAAGCTCTCAAATAGTTTTTACATCAATCAGTCACCCTGTGACTTGTGGGTTTAAGGATTTTCTCAACACACTATGTTTAATATGCGAAATGAGGAAATTGTTTCATCATAGCATTAACACGCTTACGAACATCGGCAATAACCTCTTCATTTTCAACATTACCAATCACCTCATCGATAAATTTAACAATAGGCTCCATATGCTCTTCTTTTAAACCACGAGTAGTAATAGCAGGAGTTCCAACACGCAAACCAGATGTTTGGAATGGAGAACGGCTATCGAAAGGAACCATATTCTTATTAACAGTAATATCTGCTTCTACAAGAATTTTCTCCACTATTTTTCCTGTTATTTCAGGATATTTTGTGCGAAGATCGATAAGCATTGAGTGGTTATCAGTACCACCTGAAATTACTTTATATCCAAGATTAGTAAACACTTCGGCCATTACTTTAGCATTTTTCATCACTTGAATTTGATACTCTTTATATTCAGGAGTAAGTACTTCGCCAAAAGAGACTGCTTTAGCAGCAATCACATGCTCTAACGGACCACCTTGAATACCAGGAAAAACAGCAGAATTTAAAAGAGCAGACATTTTTCTTATAGTACCTTTTTTTGTTGCTTTACCCCAAGGATTTTCAAAATCTTTTCCCATTAAGATAATACCACCACGAGGACCACGAAGAGTTTTGTGAGTAGTAGAAGTAACAATATGAGCATATTTAACAGGATTTTTTAATAAACCTGCAGCAATTAAACCTGCCGGATGAGCCATATCAACCATAAAAATAGCACCAATTTTATCAGCTATAGCTCTCATGCGTTCATAATCCCACTCACGAGAGTAAGCACTGGCACCACCAATAATCATTTTTGGTTTTTCTGCCAAAGCAATCTCTTCCATCTTGTCGTAATCTACCATACCCGTTGCTTCATCTAAACCGTAAGCAATTGGATTGTATAACAAACCCGATGAGTTTACCGGTGAACCGTGAGAAAGGTGACCACCATGAGAAAGATCTAATCCCATAAATGTATCGCCCGGATTAAGACAAGTTAAAAATACAGCCATATTTGCTTGTGCACCTGAGTGAGGTTGTACGTTAGCATATTCAGCGCCATAAATTTCTTTGATACGATCTATTGCCAACTGTTCCGACTCATCAACAACTTCGCAACCACCATAATATCTCTTTCCAGGATATCCTTCGGCATATTTGTTTGTCATTACCGAACCCATTGCTTCCATAACTTGCTCGCTAACGAAATTCTCTGAAGCGATAAGCTCAATACCGTTTAATTGTCTTTGCCTCTCTTTTTCAATAAGGTCAAATATCTTATTATCTCTAATCATATTATTTAGTATTTAATTATTTTCAACTTTAGTAATCTATCATTAACAAAAACAGTCCGATATTTATACTAAACCACTCCACATCATGAAAGATTCACTGTTTCATGCGTTTACAATTCGTTTTTCACTTGTAGTATTGAGCATTCATTCTATAATCATCCTTATATATAAAAATTTATTCTAATGAATATTTCAATCAACAACCACAAAAACATATTCTTACAATCAAGATGCAAAGTTAGAATTTATAACACATAAACATAAAAATGATAAATAAAATATTATAGAATTGTTTTTATGTGCAATCCTTTAATAGCTTTGCAGCGTAAAACAGATAACACTATGATAAAATTCGAAAAGTTCACTCTCTCCAATGGATTAAAAGTTATTGTAAACCACGATCCTTCTACTCCTATTATTGCCATGAACATACTTTACGATATAGGTTCTAAAGATGAGAATCCCGACAAAACAGGATTTGCTCATCTGTTTGAACATCTTATGTTCGAGGGTTCTGTTAATATTCCCAATTTCGATTCTCCGCTAGAAAAAGTTGGTGGCGAGAATAATGCTTTTACAAGTACCGATATCACAAACTATTATATCAGCGTGCCGAAACCAAATTTGGAGACAGCATTTTGGTTAGAATCTGACAGGATGCTGAATTTAGACTTTTCGGAAGAGCGTTTGGCGGTACAAAAAAATGTTGTTATAGAAGAGTTTAAACAAAGGTATCTTAACAAGCCTTACAGTGATGCGTGGTTATTACTTCGTCCGTTAATTTACAAACAACATCCTTACAGTTGGGCTACAATTGGCAAAGAGACCAGCCACATTGATAATGCTACTTTAGACGATGTAAAAGAGTTTTATAAAAAACACTATAATCCTAATAATGCTATTTTAACCCTTTCGGGGGATATTACTACCGAAGAGGCAAAAGAGTTGTGCATAAAATGGTTCGAACCGATAAAAAACAGCTACACTTTTAACAGATCTATTGCCAAGGAGCCAACACAAACCGAGAAACGAAATTTAGAGGTTATTAAAGACGTACCTCATAATGTTATGTTTCGCGCATATAGAATGGCGGACAGACTGCATCCCGATTATTATGTTTATGATCTTATTACAGATATCCTCTCTAGTGGAGAGTCATCGCGATTACACCAATCGTTGGTTAAAGAGCAAAAATTGTTTAACGAAATAGATGCTTTTATTACCGGCGAAACTGACGAAGGAGTACTTATTATTACAGGACACCTTGCCAAGGATGTTAAAACAGAAAATGCTATAAAAGGATTAGAAGAGGAGCTGGAGAAACTAAAAACTAATCTTGTAGAGCCTCACGAGTTGGAGAAAGTAAAAAACAGAGTTGAATCGGTTACTACTTTTGGCGAAATAAATAATCTAAACAGAGCATATCTTCTTTCGTATTTCGAGAATTTAGGCGATGCTAATTTAATTAATACAGAAGTTGAGATGTATCAAAAAATTACTTTACAAGATATTCAACGTGTAGCAAAAGCCGGATTTATTAATACAAATTGCTCTGAATTACTTTATTTATCAAACAACACAAAATAAATAGTGTTGTATTAACGTTTAATCACCGTTTACTCGGTGATGCATTTTAAAAATAATTATTCTACACCAAAAATATGAGCTTAAACAGATCGCAAAATCCGAATATAAAAGAGAATATTGATATAAAACTCATTTCGCATAAAACTATCTATTTGGATAATGGCATAAAAGTAATTGCTTTTGATTCGGGGAATGAAGAGGTTGTAAAAATAGGATTATACTTTAATGCCGGTAGTTGGCTTCAAAAAAAACCCGGCATAGCTCCTGCCACAGCAAATTTAATAAATGCAGGAACAAAAAAATTCTCTTCGCGACAAATTGCTGAGGCAATAGATTATTACGGTGCTTTTTCGGGCAATTCTGCCACAAAAGATATTTCCGATATCAGTCTGTTTACTTTAAACAAACATCTGAGTAAACTACTGCCTATAATAGAAGATATAATTAAAAACCCTACATATCCCAAAAACGAGATACAGCTCTATCGCGATAAGCGAAAACAATTAATTAACTTAAAAAACAACGAAGTAAATTATATTGCACAAACTCGTTTTCACGAAAAACTATTCGGGAAAGGGCATCCTTACGGGATTTATTTGAAAGAAGAGCATCTTAAAAACATCGAGCAATCGACATTAAAAGAGTTCCATAGTAAACATTACACATCAGGAAATTGTTATATTTCCGTTTCCGGGAAATTACCACACAACCTTTTTGAGTTGTTAAACAAACATTTTGGACAAGCCGACTGGGGAGGAGAAAAAATTATTACTACAAATAATTTTTCTATCATTTCAGAAAAGGGATCACACCATATCGATATGCCCGGAAAAGTGCAGTCGTCGTATAATATCGGGAAAATCCTTTTTAACAGAACACATCCCGATTATCCGGCAATGAGAGTTGTAAACACTATTTTTGGTGGATATTTCGGCTCGCGTTTGATGAAAAACATCCGACAAGAAAAAGGCTATACATACGGAATACACTCGGATATGGTTAGCATGAAAAATGCCGGGTATTTTATTATTACAGCCGATACCGGAGCCGAAGTTACCGACAAAGCCATAAAAGAAACATACATAGAGCTGGACAAAATGCGTCAAGAACTAATCTCTTGCGAAGAGCTCGATTTGGTAAAAAACCAGCTCCTTGGAACATTCTTACGAATGGTGGACGGCTCTTTTGCAGCATGCGAATTCTTTAACACTCTGTATCAACTGGGATTAGACG
>JAYEOD010000533.1:0-7591 GCA_034722575.1 Bacteroidota bacterium
ATAATACCTGCAACAATTAATATCGATAGTATTGATAATATTAATGTAAGGTTATTTCTTTTATGATCCACTTTAGTGATAGGAGTTGTAACTCCAATAGGAACTATGCTACCCCAAAAGTGTGGATGAGAACGCAGTTGGTCGGCGCTTTGTAAAAAATCTATTCTCGCCTTTTTTAAAGCATCATGTTTTCTCATTCCTGCCGCAATATTTTCGTAAAATAGTTTCATAAGATCCGAAGTGGCGTGGTCTTCAATAGGCCATAACGTCATTACAATACTTGGTACACCCGCATAAATAAATCCTCTCGCCAAGCTTATTATTCCTTCGCCGCTTCTTAATTTCCCGTAGCCGGTATTACATGCACTTAGCACGGCTAATTCTGCATTAAGTTTTAGGTCGAATATTTCGTAAGTATTTAATAAACCATCCTCTTCAGTATCATCGTTTTGATAGAATATTAATTTCGAGAACATGGGGAATTCGTCATTAACAATAGTGTGCATAGCTAAATGAAGAATGCCATATTTTGAAGCCTCTTTTTTAAAAGCTTTTTCTGTAGCTTCTTTGTCCATTAGTTTATTGCTCTCGAAAATTTCAGAAATGTTTTTTACTTCATCTTTTACACCCGGAATAGGAAGTAAAATATTTCTGTGAGTAGGCTCTTTAAAAAGACTATCAACATGAATAGCTTTTATATTGTCGTACGATGGCGCTATTGAGAATACTTTGTTGTATTTCGGATTGTTCTCTTCAATGTCTTCGAATAGTAGCGAAGCAGAATATGCGTAAGATATTGTGTGCTCAAAAAGCAGGTAAGGGAGGTTTTTGTAATTTATTTTTTCTGTTATTCTATGTTTATCGGTTAAGAGTATATCAAAAGGAATATATCCAAGTCTGTCGTCAGGAATAATAATAAGTTCTTTATTGGCAATCTCCTTTTTGATAGGTTTTATTAATATGTTATATAGATGGTAAGAGGAGGTGGTATAGTTGTCGTACTCTTCTCTGTTGAAATTAGCAAAATCTTGTATGGTAAGGCTGTTACGGAATTTGCCTATGATATTGTTCAGACTGTCTTGAGCCAGTTTACAGCTGTATGAGAGATGTTTATCCTTTTTTATTACAAAAATAAATAGCTCATCCGAAGTAACTGTATATTCAATAACTGCTTGATCGTTGTTTATTCGTTCTGTAATATGGTTAATATCAACAATTTCGGGACTGTATTTTAGTTTGTAGTATTTCTCGTAATTAATTTCAAAGTATTTTACCAGATTTTCATATTCGCTTTCGTATTGAAATATTCTGTTTTCCCATTCGGGGATGACTTTTGAATTAGGATTTTTTTTACTCTTTTCGTAAACCATTCTTTTATAGCTGGCAATTTTATTTTTTAAGAATTTTTCTTTTTGCGATAAAGAATCGGGAATACCCGCTGTTATTTTTGCGCGCGACTCATTAATTGAAGTATAAAGAATTGCCGATTTGCTTTTTTCCATAAAGCGAAACAGCTCCTTCTGGTATTTTTCTTCTCCGGTATTCTCGTATATCGATTTTAGAGTTCTGATAATATATGAGTATTCGGTTTTAGCTTTTTCCGCTAAGGCTAATTTGTTCTCTTCGTGTTGATGATTTATTCTGATAAATTCTATGGTGCTAAGCAGTTTTTTGTATATCTCAAACGCGTTTACTAAGTATTTATTATTATTTTCATTAATACCCATACTGTAATAGCTTCTGGCTTTTGCTGCCATTGCTGATAATTTATTAAGCTCAATTTTAGTGTCTCTTAAATACGATTCTGTTGTGGTTGAATCGCTGTTGGACGATAGTTCTTTTAATACAAGATCAGCATATTTTATGGAGTTTTTGAAATCGTTATATCTGCGATAATGCTGTGATAATTTTAAAAATGCATAGGCTAGGTTTTTGTTTTTCTGTTTCTTTTCTGTTTTGTGAATAGAGATAGCCTTATTAATATGTAGTAACGCTTTAGTCTGATTATTGTTTTTACTTAGGTGTTGACCAAAATAGAGGTACGACAGAGCTAATTCAAAATTGTTATTTGTGTTTTTTGCACTTAATATAGCTTTGTTAAAATAAAATGATGCAGAATCGACTATTCCAAGCTCTGAATAGCAAGTTCCTAAATTCCGGTGTGTTTTTATTTCTGTGGATTTTCGTTTAACCGGAAAAACTGATTTGTATAGCGATATTGCTTTTTTGTATTCGTTTTCCTTCTCGTGTAAAACACCAAGGTTTAACGAAATTCTTTTGGAGTATGAAGAGTATCGGGGATTGTTAATAAATATATACTTTGCTTTGTTATAATACCTGAGTGCTTTTTCAATGTTATTTGTAGTGCTGTATAAGCCTCCCATATTTAGGAAGAGAACTCCGGCATCACGATTATTTTTTTCCAACAGAGAATATATATATTCTGCTTTTTTATAGTTTATTTCAGCAGAGTCGAACTGGAATGTCAAAAAATACAGCCTTCCAATATTTGTGTTGTAGCGGGCTACATCTATTGTATTCTTTTTATTTTTTTCTAAAAAATAAATCGATTTTCTGAAATATTTAATTGCAACTTCGTATCTGTTGTTACTGGCATTAATAATTCCTTTGTTTAAGTAAAAAGCAGCCATGTTAAACTCTTTTTTATATGAGTTGGTTGTGCTTTTCTCTTCGCTAATGGCTTTGTTATAGTATTTTAAGGCGGAATCTTTTTTTCCCGTATATAAAAATTTTGTGCCAATATCATTATAATAATTCGATAACGAAGTAACTCCTCTTGACTTGTGAACTGTTTTTAATTTTAATGCTTTTTTTAATATTTTTATTGATTTGGAGTGATCCTTTTTAAGCTTGCCCTGTCGGAATATATAGTCTGCTTTAAGACTTGTGTATTTGTTGAGTATAGTGGTGTCTATTTTGTTAAGATAGCTTTTTGAGGTGTTATAATCGTTCTTTTTTCGATACGCATCGCATAACAGTAGTAGGCTTTTTATGGTTGTTTCGTTGTTGTTTGTTTTTAAACTTGTTTTATTTGCTTTTGTTAAAACAACAATGGCACTGTCTATTTTGTTGTAAATAAGCAGTTTATGACCTTGTTCTATTAGGCTGTCGTTACTGTTTTGTGGTAAACTGTATAGTATATTCGATATTAGTAATAGCATTACTAATACAAAAAGCCTCGCTTTTGTAAACGTGTTAAAATATATGTCTCTCACCTAGTTCTTTTTTGTGTATCTAGTTACCAAACAAAATATAGTATGATAGATAAAATCAATAATATTTCGTATGTGATACAAAAATAGTAAACTTTAGATATTTTCAAAAAAAAAAGGAGCGACACAATATCACTCCTTTTTTAGTATGCAGACCCCTCTTTTTTATAAACCCCTCTTTTTTTATTTTAATACTATTTTTTGTGCATCTCCAACAGGTGAGTTGTTTATATAAAATTGATAAATATATACCCCACCGGTTAAACTGCCTCTATTAATTTTAATAGTGTTATTTCCTTTTGTAAAACTTTTGTTGCCACTCTCTTTTACTAATTTTCCGTTACTGTTATATATCATAATATTAACATTGCTGTTGTTTGCTAACACAAAATGGAAATCGGTGTTGTTAATAACAGGATTAGGATAGTTGCCATTAATTATAATTGGTGATTGATTAAGAGTTATTGAAGGCATTTCAACACTTGCATGTTTTATAATATCACCATTTAAACTGTTAAACTGACTGTTGTTAGAGATATGGAATTTTACTTTGTTTAATTGCAGGTTGTTAGCAATAACTTCTAAATCGAGAATAGAAGAACCTTCTGTTAATTGTATGCTGCTTGCAGTGCGCGAAGTCCATGTTATTTTTATTGTTCCGTTTGCAACAGAAATATTGGCTCCTTCGATAGGGCATTTTGCCGATACTATATTAATATACTCGGTAGGATATGTTATAGTAAGTCCCATGCCACTGAATTCTATCTCTTTACTTATATTAACAGATAGAGATGAAGTAATACCCTCTTCAACAATAGAGTTAGAGTATTTATGATTTAAAACATTCAAATCGCTTTCGGCAGGAAGCCATGCTCCGGCAACATCGCCAATAGAATTTCCATAGTCAGTATCGTCTTCTTCAGTATCTTTAGCTCCCAGGTCAACAATAATGTCGTTAAAAGTCCACTCTCCGGCAGGGAAAGGCTCTCCTTCAATAGAGTAGTCTATCATTAAAAAGTCGTAATCAGCCCATGTAATTTCGCCGTCGCCATCAACATCGGCAGCAACTGCTTCTAAAGGAGTGAATTCATGCAGCCCGTTTAAGTATAACATTATAAGTGTTGCATCTCCCATATTAACATTAGTAAAAACAGCATCGTAGCTAGCTGCTATTCTATATGTTCCGTTTTCTACATTATTGAATTTATATACACCATTTTCGTTAGTATATTTTGTTTGTAGTAATGTATTATCTAAGTCGTATAGTTGAACCTGTACACCGGTTAATGCAATTCCTGTTGAATCGTGATATTGAATTGTTCTGGTGATAGTGTTTTGTGCCATTGTTCCAATAACTAAAATCGAGAATAATACGCTTAAAATTGTTTTCATGTTTTTCATATCAAAAATTTATTTCGTTTCTGTTTGTCTATATAATATTATCCCCGCAAAACAAAAAAGTCATACGCTGAAGTTAAAAATAAATGTTTTTTTTTGAAAAACAGCTTATTTGTTACCTTTGAAATAGAAAAAGTGATTTTTTTTAAAAAAAAATAGTTTTAACGTATGACGTTTTCATTTTTCGGGGATAATATAATATAGGATGAGAAAAATATCAGATGAAGCGATAGTTGAGGGAATCAAATTGAAGAGCGTTTTAATTTTAAAACACTTTTATAAAACTAGATTTCCGGCTGTAAAAAAAATGGTGATTAAAAATTCAGGAGATGAATTTGAAGCAGAAGATGTATTTCAAGAAGGAATACTGGCAATATATGATAAGGTAAGAAAAGGAAAGTACATTGACATGAACGCTTTTGATGCTTTTTTCTTTGTGATTTGTAGAAGAATATGGCTGAATAAGTTAGGTAGACAAAAATCAAAGGAAGTGCTTACGCCTAAGTTTCATGAATACTCTTTAGGACTTGAAGATAATATCGTAGAGGGGTTAATTGATGAAGATTTTTTGCGTAATGGATTATATCATCATTATTTTTTAGAGCTTAGTGAGCAATGTCAGGAGTTATTGCGATTGTATAGCAGGAAAGCCTCTTATAAAGAAATTGCTGACGAGATGGGGTTTAAATCTGCAGGATATGCTAAAGCGAGAAAGTTTGATTGTAAAGAATTTTTAAAAAGGAAAATAACTAGTGATCAGGAATATAAAAACTACTATGAAGATGAAGAATAAATACTACCAAAATTTAATTGATAAATATATTGAGGATAGGCTGTCTTCAAAGGAAAAGGCTCAGGTGGAAAAATTAAGAAAAGAAAACTTAGATTTCGCTCGCGAATTGCGATTAGAAACAGAGTTGATAAAGAGCTTGAGCGATGAGGATATGCTGGATTATAGAAGAAAGTTAAAGGTGATTATTAGTAGAGAAAGAGTTATAGCAAGACGATCATCTATTTTGCTGGGTAGAACAATAAGGTATGCCGCCTCTATTGTTCTTGTAATTGCTCTGGGTGGAACGCTTTATTTAACAGTGCCGTATTTCCATCTTGATAAAGGTGTTTTTAATAAATATTATACTACAGAACCTGTAAATATTAGTCGTTCATCTAATGTAAATATTGTGGAGGCAATGAAATTATATCAGCAGGAGGATTATGTTTTAGCTATAGAGTATTTTAAAGATATGGCTAAAAAAGATAAATCAAATATTGCTGTTCGCTTCTATCTTGGAATATCATATATCGAAACAGAGAAGTATGCAAACGCAATAGATGTTTTTGAATATATTATTAGCCACCGCGATAACCTGTATGTGGAGCATGCAGAGTGGTATATGGGTTTATGTTATCTAGAAGATAATAAACCCGAAAAAGCATTAAATCAGTTTATGATTATTGCTAAAAAGGATAATAATATCTATCACGAAAAAGCAAAAAAAATTATTAAAAAGATAAGTAAAAAATAGCTTCTGTTGATATATAGGGAGTTTTGTGTATCTTACCAAACTATTTCTAGTTATTAAAACCTACTTCATTGCTAGATGAAGTAGGTTTTTTCATGTTTAATTGGTATTATTTACAGTCGAAAAATTTAGCCAATCCACCTTCTGAAGTCTCTTTGTATAAGTTAGGTAGATCGTGCCCGGTTTCATTCATTGTAATAACGGTTTTGTCGAAGCTTACACGGTGTTTACCGTCCGAAAGAAGAGCATACATACTAGTGTCTAATGCCCTGGCAGCAGCAAAAACATTTCTTTCTATACATGGTATTTGTACTAATCCGGCTACCGGATCGCAAGTGAGTCCGAGGTGATGCTCTAAAGCCATTTCTGCACCATATTCTATTTGATACGGTGTTCCCCCAAATAGTTGTACTGCCGCTCCGGAAGCCATGGAGCTTGCTGTTCCTATCTCTCCCTGACAACCAACTTGTGCACCTGAAATAGAAGCGTTTTTCTTTACTAAATTTCCTATTAAACCTGCTGTAGCTAGTGCTTTAATGATTTTTTCTTTCGAGAAATCGTACGACTTATACAGATGGTACAGCACAGAAGGGAGTGTACCACTTGCTCCACAAGTGGGTGCTGTTACAATTATTCCTCCCGAAGCATTTTCTTCTCCTACAGCTAAAGCATATGCGAAGACTGATGTACGTCTTTTTAGCGAGCCTTTATAGTTTTTTGCTTTTACATAATAAGAGGAGGCTTTTCGTTGAAGACGAATACTGCCCGGCAGAACACCTTCTTTATCAATGCCTCTTTCTATAGCGTTCTTCATTGTTTTCCATACCTCTTCTAAATATGTTTTTATATCATCATTTTCATATTTATAAACATATTCCCATAGCATAATACCCTCTTTTTCGCAGTATTTTAAAATATCATTAAATGTAGTTAAAGAGTATATTTGTTTATCATCTTTTTGTGCTATAGTGTTCTCATCAACAATATCTCCTCCACCTACGCTGTAAGCAGTCCATTCTCCGAGTTTTTCATTATTTTTATATGCTTCAAACTTTAAAGCGTTTGAATGAATAGTAAGAATAGTATCTTTTTTCCAAATAATAGAACTCTCAATATCGCTAAAACAATCCTCTATTGCTACGTCGGTAAGGTGTCCTTTGCCTGTAGCGGCCAAACTTCCATATAGCGTAGTAATTATTTTAGTGGCTTCAGGAAATTTATCGCGAAAAGTGATCGCCGCATTGCGTGGCCCCATAGTATGACTACTCGATGGACCATGTCCGATTTTGTATATTTTTTTTATTGACTCCATATGTTTATAATTTGTTTCGCAAAGGTAATATTATACCTCTCCTCTGTTATAAATAAACAAAAATAAATTATAAACGGATGAAACGAGCCATACTAAAATCTTTAATATACACGACAATGATTATA
>JAYEOD010000534.1:0-7541 GCA_034722575.1 Bacteroidota bacterium
TAAATTGGGTGTTGAGGTTACTAAAGTTGAAGATATTACTTCCTATCCTTCAATTCTTGGGGGAAGAGTAAAAACACTGCACCCAAAGGTGTTTGGCGGTATATTAGCGCGACGCGATAATGCTACTGATAATGAACATCTGAAATTATACAATATACCGGAGATAGATGTTGTGATTGTGGATCTTTATCCGTTCGAACAGACTGTTAAAGAGACATCTGACGAAAGTGCCATAATTGAAAAAATTGATATCGGAGGAATATCATTAATCAGAGCAGCAGCAAAAAATTATAAAGATGTTGTTATTGTTCCTTCTGCTAATGAATATAAAATGTTGTTAGATGTTTTGGAAAACAAAAATGGTGAAACAACATTAGAAGAGAGAAAAAAGTTTGCCGCTTATTCTTTCGCAGTATCTTCAAATTATGATACTGCAATTTTTAATTATTTTAATTCAGATAATAGTATAGAGCAATTCCGTAGTAGTAAAAACCATTTTAATGCACTTCGCTATGGTGAAAACCCTCATCAGTTAGGGGCTTTTTATGGGGATTTAGAAGAGGTTTTTTCTCAACTGCATGGTAAAGCTATTTCATATAATAATTTATTAGATTTAGATGCAGCAATAAACCTTATTAATGAATTTGATGAAACTACTTTTGCTGTATTAAAACATAATAACGCTTGTGGATTAGCATCACGTCCGAAATTGATTGATGCCTGGAAAGGTGCTTTAGCAGGCGATCCGATATCTGCTTTTGGCGGTGTGTTAATAACCAACACTAAAGTGGATTTAGAAACAGCCGAAGAAATTAATAAACTCTTCTTCGAAATTATTCTTGCTCCCGACTATGATGATAGCGCATTAACAGTGCTTAAGAAAAAGAAGAATCGTATTATTTTAAAGAAAAACAGATACGACCTCACTAAAAAGCAATTTCGTTCGTTATTAAATGGTGTTATTGTTCAGGATAGAGATTTAAAAACAGAAGAGGTTAACGATATGGAGACGGTAACAAATATCTCTCCAAAAGAGAATCAAAAAGAGGATTTGACTTTTGCTAATAAAATAGTGAAACATTCTAAATCAAATGCTATAGTTTTAGCTAAAAATAAGCAGCTATTAGCTTCCGGTGTAGGACAAACTTCTCGTGTTGATGCTCTAAAGCAATCTATTGAAAAAGCAATGAGTTTTGAACAGAATTTGGAGAATGCAGTGATGGCTTCTGACGCATTTTTTCCTTTCGCCGATTCAGTGGAAATTGCTCATAAAGCCGGAATTACCGCTGTAATACAACCCGGAGGCTCTATTAAGGATAAAGATTCGATAGAGTATTGTAATAAAGAAAATATTGCAATGGTATTTACAGGAAACAGACATTTTAAGCATTAAATAAACCAATTAGAAAGATAAGTAAGATGGGATTATTTTCGTTTTTCACAAGAGAAGTAGCAATTGATTTGGGAACAGCAAATACAATTATTATTTATAATGATAAGGTAGTTGTTGATGAACCCTCTATTATCGCTATTGAACGTAGTACGGGGGAAATTATAGCTTGTGGAAAAAAAGCTATGATGATGCATGGTAAAACACATGAGAATATTAAAACAATCAGACCTTTACGCGATGGTGTTATTGCTGATTTTCAATCGGCAGAATATATGATACGTGAGATGATTAGTATGATAGGGAATAAAAATACTCTCTTTCCTCCTGCTTTAAAAATGGTTATTTGTATTCCTTCAGGAATTACTGAAGTAGAAGAGAGGGCAGTAAAAGATTCTGCTGAACAAGCCGGCGCTAAAGATGTGAAATTAATTCATGAGCCAATGGCCGCTGCTATTGGTATTGGTATTGATGTGCTTGAACCTACCGGAAATATGATTATAGATATAGGAGGTGGTACTAGCGAAATTGCTGTTATTGCTCTTGGTGGTATTGTTAATAATAAATCAATTCGTGTTGCCGGTGATGATTTTACTGGCGATATAATTGATTATATGCGTAAACAGCATAATATAAATATTGGCGAAAGAACTGCCGAACGTATTAAAATTGAAGTTGGTTCTGCTATTACAGAATTAGATAATCCTCCTGATGATCTTGCTGTTCACGGTCGCGATATGTTAACAGGTATCCCAAAAGAGATAATGGTGAATTATGTTGAAATTGCACGCTGTCTCGATAAATCTATCTCGAAGATAGAAACAGCTGTGTTAAATGCTTTGGAAATGACGCCTCCTGAATTATCAGCAGATATTTTCCGTACGGGAATTTATCTTGCCGGTGGAGGTTCTATGCTTCGTGGTTTAGATAAGCGTTTACATTTAAAAACAAAATTACCTATACATATGGCAGAAGATCCATTACGTGCTGTTGCTCGTGGTACAGGTATCGCTTTGAAAAATTATGATAAGTTTACTTTCTTAATTAAATAATACTAGCTTTAGCTATTTGGTGTTTGTCCAAAATGTCCGCTCTCTTAGTTATTCTTGTCTTTAAAAATAGTGGTTTACTACAGTAAACTCCTGATTTTTAAGACTGCGAAAGCCTAGGCAGCGAACATTCTGAACCAAACACTTGACTTTATAGACAGACTTTATTTATGCGATATCTAATTGCTTTTTTAAAGAAATATAGCGTGTTTCTCCTCTTTGTTTTGTTAGAGGGGATTGCTGTGTTGTGGATATTAAGCAGTCATCCATATCAACGTTCGGTGGTGGCAAGTAGCGCTGGTCAAATAACAGGCTCTGTTTTTAACACTGTTGATGGTGTTTCAGGATATTTTGGATTGGTTAAAGAGAATAGTAAACTGATGACTGAAAATGCTCGCCTTAGAAGTAAGTTACGAGAATTTGAAAAAGAGTTTATTATATTTGATACGCTTTATAGCGAAAGAGTTATTGATGTTTCTGATTCGACACAATACTCTTTTTTACCGGCACACGTTATTAATAACACTGTTAATAAAGTGAATAATTTTTTTATGATTGATGTAGGAAAAAATGATGGTGTTACTTCTGAAATGGGTGTTGTTGGAGCTAATGGCGTTGTGGGAATTATTGTAAGTACATCGAAAAATTATAGCTGGGTAATGTCATTATTACACGGACGCTGTCGCATCAGCGCTAAGCTAAAAAATAATAATATGCTTGGTAGTGTGCAATGGCAAGGGTATGACTATAGCACCGGCGTGATGGTAGATATACCCTCTCATATTAAACTAAAAATGGGAGATACTATTGTTACTAGTGGCTTTTCTCATATGTTTCCGCAAGGAAGCGATATAGGAACAGTATATAGTTTTAATACCAATAGTGGCGACGATATGTTTACAATAAAATTTAAATATAGCGAAGATTTTAAAAGCTTGAATTCTGTTTATGTGGTAAAAAATTGGTCGCGAAAAGAGCAGATAGAATTGAAAGAAACAACAAAAATATACGAATAGTGAATTTTTTGAATATATTACGATTTATTGTGTTGGTATTATTACAGGTATTAGTACTTAATAGTATTAATATCAATGGTTATATCGATCCTTATTTGTATGTTTATTTTGTGCTTTTACTTCCGTTTGATGTAAAACCTTGGGTTTTATTGTTGATTTCGTTTGTTTTAGGGGCTACAATTGATGTTTTTAGTAATACAGCAGGTATTCATGCTGCGGCAACTACTTTTATGGCTTTTATGCGACCTTCGATAATACGATTATTATCGCGAAAGCAAAATTATGATTCTGATATTAAACCCGGAATTAGAGACATGGGCTTGGGATGGTTTTATAAATATTCTTTATTGTTGATTTTTATGCACCATGCTGCATTATTCGGATTGGAGGCTTTTAAGCTGAATACCCCAATGATGCTTCTTTATAGAATATCTTTGAGTGCTGCTATTACGTTGGTTTTAGTAATCATAGGACAGTATTTGTTTATGAAAAAAATAAAATAGGAGTTCGTATTTTAAATATATTATCAATTAAAAAAAATATAAAAAATGAGAAAATTACTTTATTTATTGGTGTTTGCTGTTGTGTTTACAGCATGTGATACAGATAACAAAAATACTTTTAATCTTGAAGGTAATTTTGTTGGTATGGAAAACCAAAAAATTATTTTGAAATCGGTTAAAGATAATGCGTTAGTTACTGTTGACTCTGTTAATTCTGTTGATGGAAAATTCTCTTTTAAAGGGCAGATAATTACTCCTGAGCAATATTTTATTGTATTAGAAAATATTGGTGCAGAAATACCTTTCTTTAATGAAGCGGCAAATATTACTTTCTCTGCTCATAAAGATTCTTTACAAACAATGAAAATTGAAGGATCTGTTTCTCAGGATGAATATATGGCATATAGTAAACAGGTTTTTCGGTTTCAAGGACAGTTGCGAGAGATTGTTGGTAACTATCAGGCTGCTGCTAAAACAGGTGATAAAGCTACCATGACTCTTTGCGAGAATCAATATAATATGATCGACTCTTTAAAAGGAGCATACAATACTAAATTTATTAACGATAATCCTGCTAGTGTTATTGCTGCTTATATAGCTGTTCGTAGTTCATATACTTACGATTTAACTACATTGAAAGAGGTTGTTGCTGCTTTCGATCCTTCTATTCTTGAGTCGTCGTATGTAAAGATATTAAAAGAGAGAATAGAGACTCTTGAAAAAACCGCTATAGGTAAAACTGCTCTCGACTTTACTCAAAATGATGTCGATGGTAATCCAATCTCTTTATCCGATTTTAAAGGTAAGTATGTTTTATTAGATTTCTGGGCATCGTGGTGTAGCCCTTGTCGTGCCGAAAATCCTAATGTTGTGGCGGCGTATAATAAATATCACAATAAAGGATTTACTGTTTTTGGCGTATCTTTAGATAAAGATAAAGATAAGTGGTTAAGAGCTATTGAAGATGATGGTCTTGTGTGGTCGCATGTTTCTGACCTTAAAGGATGGAAAAATGAAGTGAGTAACGACTATGGAATTATGTCTATTCCGGCTAATATTCTTTTAGATAAAGAGGGTGTTATTATTGGAAAAAATCTTCGTGCCGAGGAACTTCAGAATAAACTAAAAGAAATTTTTGAATAAAAAATAGTTGATATAATATTAGTCATCTTCAAACAATTATGTTCGAAGATGACTTTTTTTGGATTAATTATTATAATACTGTTTCCAATGAATAAAAAATTCTTTCTCCTTCTTGTTTTTGTAGCTGCGCTGTTTTATCAGTGTGCTGGTCCCGAAGTTATTTTTGATGAGTCAGTTACTTTCGAAAATCAAAAGTGGCACCGATTTAATAACTTGGAATTCGAAACGTTAGTTGATGCTTCTAAAAAGGAATTTGATATTGAGTTTGTGCTGAAATACAGCGAAGATTTTCAATATGATATGATTCCTATACATGTAATACTGCAAACCCCCAGCGGAGAGGAACGAATTAGAGAGGTAGAAATTAATATTCGTTATGGTGATGGTAAATTAATTGGCGAAAATTTTAATGGTATTATTACGCTGAAAAAATTGTTGTGGAAAGAGTTCTCTTTTAACGATAAAGGAAAAGTTACTATCTCTATAGAGAATATCTTCCCGAAAATAGAGACAGATAATATTATTTCTGCCGGCGTATTAATTAAAGAGTGTGAATATACCAATTAAACATTTAATTGCGTCTTTAATGCATCTTAAAAAAGATAGAACATAGATAACGCATATTGAACAGATACTCGCAGTTTAATAACTATATTTCAGGGTGGCTTTGGAAATATTCTAAAGCCACTTTTTTATCGACTGATAATTGTTGTTTTAACGCTTCCAGACTATTAAAACGTTTTTCATCTCTTATCCGGTCAATAAAAGAGACTGTTAGATAATCCTGATATATATCGCGATGAAAATCGAAAATATGCACCTCAAAAGTAAATTTGCTTTTCCTAATGGTGGGGCGAATTCCTAAATTACATATGCCATTATAGATATTTCCGTTCCAATTAATTTTTACAATATATACTCCGTTGCAAGGTAGTTTTTTATGTGGTTTTTTTATCTCGATATTCGCTGTCGGAAAACCTATTGTCTTCCCAATCTGATTGCCATGAACCACACGTCCAAATACAAAATAGTTATACCCTAAAAATTTATTCGCCTCTTCAATATTCCCTGTCGATAGCCTGTCGCGGATAATTGAAGAGCTGATTACTTGATTGTTTATGGTTTGTGCACCAACCTGTTCGGTGGTGAAATTATATTTTTCCCCTAAGACATTTATTTTGTCAATACTGCACAGTTTGTTGTTTCCAAAGCAATGGTCGTGCCCCATTACCAAATGAGCCATTTTTATTTTCTTTACCAGGATGTTTTCCACATAATCCTCTCCCGACATCTGCGAAAGCTCTTCGTTAAAGTTTAAAACAACCAAATGATCGATTTTGTGATGATAAAAACGATCGATTTTATCGAGATGGGTTAATATTGTTTTAAACGGATCTTGCGGGTTTAAAAACACCTTTGGATGAGGATAAAAGGTGATTATTACAGACTCTCCATTAAGCTCTTTGGATTTTTCTATTACCCTGTTAATAATTTTTTGGTGTCCCAGATGGATACCATCAAAAGCCCCCATTGTTACTGCGGGATTACGGAAATTTAAGTTATCTAAATCTGTATGTATTCTCAATTTAAACCAGTTTTTTGTTTATTAAATACTCTGCAATTTGTACCGCATTTGTAGCTGCTCCCTTACGGAGATTATCTGCCACAACCCAAATATTAATCCCGTTATCAACACTCATATCTCTGCGTATTCTACCTACAAAAACATCATCTTTTCCTTTAGCGTATTTTGGCATCGGATAGCAATTTTCTGATGGATTGTCGTAAACTGTTATCCCTTTCGAATTACTAATTATTTTTTTGATATCGTTTAATTCAAAAGGTTTTTCAAATTCAATGTTAATTGCCTCACTGTGTCCGCCGGTTACAGGTACGCGCACTACGGTAGAGGTAATTTTAATTTCCGGTGATGATAATATTTTATGTGTTTCGTTTATCAGTTTTATCTCCTCTGTGGTATATCCGTCGTCAGTAAAATCTCCTCCATGGGGAATTACATTCATGTCTATTTCGTAATGATACTCTTTTTCAGAGAAATCGCCATCGCGTTCATTTTTTAGTTGCTGCACAGCTTTTATTCCGGAACCGCTTACCGATTGATAAGTGGATATAACAAGGCGTTTGATACTGTATTTTTTATGTAAAGGATTTATTGCCACAACCATTTGTATTGTAGAACAATTAGGATTAGCAATAATTTTTGTCTCGGAAGTAATGATATCAGCATTAATTTCGGGTACTACTAAAGGAATATCATTGTGCATTCTCCATGCCGATGAATTGTCGATAACAAAAGTGCCTGCCTCAGCAAAATCTTTGGCAAACTTTTTTGATATAGCACCTCCGGCAGAGAATATGGCTATATCAGGTTTTTGTTTTATAGCTTCTGAAATATTAATAACAGTGGTTTCTTTATCAC
>JAYEOD010000535.1:0-7524 GCA_034722575.1 Bacteroidota bacterium
AATAATGTTAACATTTTTTATTTTAGCATCTCCCGAACCGTTTATTTTTATTGCTAAATTATTTTTTACTCCCGATAAATTCACATCTCCTGAACCGTTAACGTTTATGGTGATGTTTTGCATATCCATATTAGCGTCAAAATCGCCTGAGCCACGTATGGAGAGCTCAAAATTTTCTCCTGAGATTCTGTTTTTTGCTTCAAAATCGCCCGAGCCTGATAGTTGTACGCTCTCTATTGTAGGGCTATATACATATATTTTTATACTGTAATTGTGCATAAAATTGAAGTTGGAGTTGCTTTTTATATCAATAGTAAGTAGTCTGTCGCGAACTTTTGTAATAACTTTTTCCGGATCAAAATTGTTTGTAACAATTTCAATTTTTGTTTCATTACTTTGAATAAAAATAATGTCTGCAGAACATTTTGAGAGGATAGAGTTGAAATCATTAACTTGTCTGGTGATTGTTTCTTGCTCACTATAAAAGGCATTGGCTTTACTTATTGTGATGGTAAGAAGTAAAATCGGTAATATTAAAAGATTTTTTTTCATTTGTATATTTTTTTTAGTGATTGTGTTTGGTTGTTAGACGGGGATAAAGAATAAAAGTTACAGAGTGTAGTTAGAAAGCATGATATTTTTATACTTTTGTGAAAAAATATCTGATTTGAAGACAATATATACATATTTGATAGTAATTCTTGCAATGCTTTTTTGGGGGTTGACATTTGTTTGGAGTTCTATAGTGTTTGAGTATTATAGCCCTATTACAACAATTTTTTTGCGATTGGTTATCTCTACTGCTATTATGTTTGTAGGGTTAAAGGTCTTTAATCTGATAGCGCCGATAAGAAAAGAGGATTATCGTCTGTTTTTATTGTCAGCGCTTTTTAATCCATTTTTATATTTTCTTGGCGAGAATTATGGGATAAAATACTCCTCAGCAACTATTTCTGCTGTGGTTATTGCTGCAATACCCGTTTTTACTCCTATTATAGGATATTATTTTATTCGTGAAAAACTTAGTAAGGTTAATATCATGGGTATGGTAGTGTCGTTTTCGGGTATTTTATTAATTCTTGTAGATGATGATTTTTCTTTGAATGTGCATCCTGTTGGTGTTTTTGCTTTGTCGGTAGCTGTTGTTACAGCTGTTGGCTATGCAATTGTTTTAAAACGACTTGCCGAGAATTATAATGCGTTTTTAATTATAGCTGTACAAAATCTTATTGGAATAATTTATTTTCTACCGCTGTTTTTGTTTTTTGATTTGCACGATTTTCTTAATATTCCGGTAACATCTGAGTTAGTTGTAGCTATGCTTGAATTAGCTGTTTTTGGCAGCTCTTTGGCTTTTGTGTTTTATGCTATCGGAACGCGTGAACTTGGGGTTAATAAGACTAATTTTTTTACTAATCTTATTCCTGTTATTACTGCCGTGTTTGCATTTTTTGTTTTGGAAGAGAGATTCGATTTTTACAAAATCTTAGGGATGGTAATAGTTATTCTAGGTGTTATTTTGTCTCAGTTAAAGCAAAAAATGAAAATTGTGAATATGTATCGCTTTTTTTGGAAGTTTCGTAAATAGTTATTTTATGTTTTTTTTATTATCATGAAACGGATGTTTGGTGTTGTATGCGTTATACTGAGCCAAATTTTCATGGGTTTTACGATTTAGAAGGTTGTTGTATCGATAATGTTTTTTTACAGAAAAATAATCGTTTTTACAGATGTGTTTTTATTCTTTCTTTTTCAGATAGTTAGTGGTGTGGTGCGATTTGTTAATCTGTTTGGAGAAATAAAAAGTGAAAAATATTATCGATTTGTTGAGTTATTCTAAAATAGATTTCTATATTTGCACTCGCAAAACGTTGGCGAGGTAGCTCAGTTGGTTAGAGCGTCGGATTCATAACCCGGAGGTCCCGAGTTCAATTCTCGGTCTCGCTACAAAAAAAGGTTCTCTATTTTTAGAGAGCCTTTTTTTTATTTCCTGTTTCCAAAATTATTTTTTTTTGTACTAAAAATTCTATATTTGTAGTAACACTACACTTTATAGATATTTATGAAATTCCTACACACTTCTGATTGGCATCTTGGAAAGAGATTAGAAAATGTTTCTCGTATGGAGGAGCAGAGAGCTGTTATGCAGGAAATATGCGATATTGCTGATAGCGAAAAGGTTGATGCAGTAATTATTTCCGGCGATTTGTTCGATACATATAATCCTCCCACCGAAGCGGTGGATTTGTTTTATAAGACTTTAAAAAAGCTTACTAATAACGGACGACGTGCTGTTATTGCTATTGCCGGAAATCATGATTCGCCCGATAGAATTGAGTCTCCGGATCCTTTAGCTCGTGAGTGTGGAATTATTTTTGCCGGATATCCAAATTCTATTGTTATGCCATTTGAATTAGAATCGGGGGTGAAAGTTACAAAAAGCGAAGAGGGTTTTGTTGAAATTAAACTGCCTGACGTAGAAGTGCCGTTACGTGTGCTGTTTACTCCTTATGCTAATGAGTTTCGTTTAAAGAGTTTTCTTGGACATGAAGATTCAGAGGAGGAGATGCGAAATATATTGCAGCAGAAGTGGCATAAATTGGCTGATAAATATTGTGATGAAAAGGGTGTGAATATTCTTATGACTCATCTGTTTGTTGTAAAAAAAGGCGCTGAAATACCTGATGAGCCTACTGATGAAAAACCAATACTGCATGTAGGTGGGGCACAGGCTGTTTATACTGAAAATATTCCGAAACAAATTCAATATACTGCATTGGGACATCTGCATAGAAAACGATTGGTATCAGATAATTCAAGCCCGATAATATATTCCGGCAGTCCGCTTGGGTATAGTTTTGGCGAGGCAAATCAAAAAAAATATGTAATTGTTATTGATGCTTTACCAAATAAGGAAGTTGTAATGAAAGAGGTAGAACTTGAGAAAGGAAAAAAATTACTTAGAAATAGAGCCGAAAGTATTGATGATGCTGTTTTATGGTTACAAGATAATCAGGATGCGTTGGTGGAGTTGACTATGGTGACAGATGATTATTTGACTGCTGAGGAGAGAAGACGTCTCAATAACTCTCATAGCGGTATTATTACAATTATTCCTCAAGTAAAAAATATGAATATTCTTAATTATTCAGGCAAATCAAATATCGACCTAAGTAAGGGGATTGAAGAGCTGTTTGTTGATTATTTTAAATATAAAAACGGACAGAATCCTAATGAAAGAATTAAGGATTTGTTTAAAGAGGTTTTGTCGTCGTAATATTTGTAAACAAGTGCACGACAATGACTAGAGTGGCGATTTGCATCCGATAAGTAAAAAAGTGGAGAATATTAATTCAAAAGAAAATTAAGAGAAAAAACATGATTCCTATAAAACTGACTCTACAAGGTTTGTATTCATATCAACAAAAGCAGACTATTGATTTTACACGATTAACCGAAGCTCATCTGTTTGGGATTTTTGGCTCGGTAGGTAGTGGAAAATCTACTGTTCTGGAGGCTATTACATTTGCTTTGTATGGCAAAACAGATCGTTTGAATCTATCGGGTGATAATCGTAATTATAATATGATGAATCTGAAGTCGAGTGAGTTGTTTATAGATTTTGTTTTTAGTGCAGGAAAACCTTTGCAACAATATCAGGTAACTGTAAAAGCAAAACGAAACAGTAAACGATTCGAGGATGTAAGAACTCTGGAGAGAGCTGCGTATGTAAGTGAAAATGGTAGCTGGATTCCGGTAGAGCTTGGTTTTTTGGAAGAGGTGATAGGCTTGAGTTACGAGAATTTTAAGCGTACTATAATCATCCCGCAAGGAAAATTTCAAGAGTTTTTGCAATTAGGGAATAAAGATCGTACTCAGATGATGAAGGAGCTTTTTAATTTGGGAGATTATGATCTTTATTATAAGGTAGTGGGGTTAGAGAGTAAAAATAAAGAGAAAAAACAAAACTTAGAAGGACAGCTTCAACAGCTTGGCGATATTAATCCGCAACAGGTAAAAGAGAATAAAAATAAATTATCGCTACTTGAGCTAGAGATTGTAAATCTTGAGAAAGAGCTTAAAAACAAACAATATCTGAAAGAGGAGTTAAATCAACTGAAGATTTTGTTTGAGAAGAGAGAGGTAGAACTGGATAAGCTGGAAAAACTCAATAAAGACAAAGGCGATATAGAGCAATTAGAGAAAAAAATTATTGAGTATGAAAAGTGTGCGGTTAGTTTTAAAGCGCTTTTTTATTCTTTTGATAAGAGTAAAGATGATGTTGTGAAATATGAAAAATTAATCGCTGAGAATAAAAAACATTTGTCTGAAATAGCAAAGCAAATTGATACTGCTGAAAAGGATTTTGCAGAGGTTAAAAAAGAGTATCAGAATAGAGATGTTTTAAAACAGAAAGCAGAGGAGTTAAAAAAAATAAAACGACTTTTTGAACTGGATAAGGAGAGTGAAGCACTGAAAGAGCGCAGTAAGAAAGGTGAAACAATTCTGGAGAATAAAGTTTTACAAATCAGCACTCTTAAAGAGGAGCAGAACGACTTAAAAGAGCTAAAAAAGAGGAGTGAAGGGACGCTCCCTAATGAAGAGGAGTTGGCAAAAGTAAAAGAGTGGTACACAAAAAATAGTTTTCTTCTCGAAACTGCGAAAGAGATTGAGAAGGAGTATGATTCAGTTGTTAAGGAAGAGGTTGGGATAAAGAATGAAATTCAACAGCTTTGGCAGGATGGGTGTTTTAAAAACATCCCGGAAACGGAAAGTTTTGGTGCTGTAAATAAGATTTTTGAGGCTAAAATTGATGCTCTTAAAAGAGAAACAGAATCGGTAGAAAAGGAGATTGAGCATTTTTCTGTGCAAACAAAATTAGAGGAGTATGCTGATAAACTTCACGATGGAGAAGAGTGTCCGCTGTGTGGTTCAAAAAATCATCCTAATATTTTGGGTGCTAAAAATGTATCGAAATTGCTTAAAAATGCTCGTAAGAAAAAAAGAGAGATAGGGGCTGATATTGTAGCAGTAGAAAAGATAAAAGTGCAATGGAATAGTTTTAATTCGCAATTAGAATTGAAACAAAAAGAGATATCAAAATTAGAATTAAAACAAAAAGAGCAGGAAGAGAAAATTGAGCAGCATAAAAAGCTGTTTTTATGGGAGAAATATTCTGACGAAAGTAAGGTGAGTACAGCTTTTGCAGAGGTTAAAAAGCTAAAAGAAGAGATACGGAATTACGATCGCCGGTTGGAAAATGGGCTTTTGAAAATTGAAACATCTGAAAAAGAGAAACAGAAATATGATGATGCTGTGGTTGGCTTTAAGCAAAAAATCACCGGATACAATGCTGAGATATCCACGCTTAAAAATTTGCTGGAACTTCTGGATTCAGATAATTATATCAACAAATCTGTTTTAGAAATAGAGCTGTTGTTACAAGATTTTTTGAATGAATTTGTGAAAATAGGAGTGTTGTATGAAAAACTTGATTCTAATATTGCAACGTTAAAAACAAAGAGAGGAACTGTTTCGGGAAGTTTGGAGGCAAATATGCGCTCGTTTGATAGTGTGCAAAATGATTTTGAAAATATCAGTAATAAAATAGCTGCGCAGCTAAATAGTTCGCAATATAAAAATGCTGATGAGGTTAGGGAGATACTTGCTCAGAAAATTGATTTGGAATCAGAAAAGAGACGTGTTGAGGATTTTAAATGGAATTTAAAAGAGACCGAAAACCTGATAAAACAATACGTAGCGCAAATTGGTGATCGACAATTCGATGGCGAGAAATTAAAGGAAATCAGCGCGTTTATTGTAGAGATTAACGAAAATTTGAGCAGAAAGAATAAAGAACATGGTGCTATTGATGGTGAAATAAAGAAATTAGAGAAGTATCTGCAAAAGCAAAAAGAGCTTGTTGATGAACTGGAAGTAGTTGACTTGAGAGGAGAAGATTTTAAAACAATGAAGGGTTTGTTTAAGGCAAGCGGTTTTGTGAATTATGTCTCTAGTGTACATTTGCAAAATCTTTGTAATGCCGCTAACGAACGGTTTTATAAGCTGACACGACAAAAGTTGAGTCTTGAAATTACTGAGGAGAATAATTTTCAGGTACGCGATTTTATGAATGGTGGAAAAGTGCGGAGTGTAAAAACTCTTTCAGGTGGGCAGACTTTCCAAGCTGCCTTGTCGTTGGCTCTGGCTTTGGCTGATAATATTCAGAAAATTACCGATTCGAATGAGAATTTCTTTTTCCTTGATGAAGGATTTGGTGCCCTCGATAAAGAATCGCTTGATGTGGTTTTTGAAACGCTGAAATCATTAAGAAAAGAGAGTAGAATTGTAGGGGTTATATCGCATGTTGAAGAGATGCAGCAAGAGATAGACACGCATCTGAAAATTGTAAATCACGAAGATAGAGGTAGTATTATTGAAAGAAGTTGGAAAAATTAAGCTGAAAATCAATAAGTTCTCAGCTTAATTTCCCGGTTTTATAAACGGTTATTATATTTTGTAAGTAAATCCTACTCCAAAAAGCTCTTTAAATTGAAGATGGGGACCTGATTTTCCTTCCTTATATTCTATATTAATATCATCATCGTAAATAAGATGTGTTTGAATATTTGTAGAGATGTATTTATTTACTTTCATGGTGATATACGCTTCCCAGTTGATATCGATGTTTTTAGGATTATTTGTAAAAGAGCTAAACAGGTCGAGATTTGATTTTAGTTCAATATTTTTTAATATATCTGTTTTAAATTGCATTTTTATGTAAGAACCAACCTCTGTTTTAATGTTTTTTCCCACATCAACACCATATGCACCTGCATTCGATAAACTATCGTTGTAAACAAAGGTGGTTTTTCCTGTGGCAGGAGAGAGGAGTATAGAGAGATTCTTATGTGGTTTGTAGTCCATACCCAAAGAGTATGTCAGGTAAGCCGGAGCAAAAAAATCAGATACTTTTGTTTTTGTATCGTCTTTATATTTAAAGCCGTCGTTAAATTGTGTCTTGAAACTAATTGCAGCAGAGTAGAACCATTTTTTTGATGCTCTAAGACCATATTTTGTTTCGATTTGAATTTTGTCGTCAGATTTTTTATAGTCATTACCATCCAAACGCATTATACCATATCCAAAGTTTAAATTGTTATCCCATGCTTGATTATTTTTAGCATAGTTAAGATAGAAATTGAATATCCCTGATGTTGCTAAGGAATTTTTTCCGCCGGCAGCCCAATCGCTAAAAGCAATTTGCGAGAACGAAATATTTCCTTCTGAACCTCTTGTCCATGCTTTTACAGTGTCGGTTGTGGCTGTAGTGTCATTCACTTCTTCAGCAAATACTGAATTCATGAAGAAAATAATTGACATTAAAAAAATGATTTGCTTCATAATGTTTTTTTGTTGCTATGTACTTATGTTACTATGTGGATAAGTGTTACTGTTTATAAAGTTGTAATTGATGCAAAAATAATAAATTTTAATTAATCTTTTTCGTTCAGTTTGCCTTAT
>JAYEOD010000536.1:0-7507 GCA_034722575.1 Bacteroidota bacterium
TTTATTATCCAACTTCATAACACATTAATTTATTGCTGTTATTGCTGACTGAATTAAGTCAGTAAAAAATTCAGGTGGATTAAGCCCGAGATAAATCACCAAGGCAAATAATACAAACTGCGATATAGTTTCATATTTATTAATTATCGCCTTTTGCGGATTAAAATTATCAGGCAACTCAGCATAAAGCAACTGCGACGAATTTTTAAAAAAGAGATAAATAATAATAGTGAGTAAAAGCAATGCGCTAATAGCAGTAATAAAATATCCCTTGCTAAACAAAGCTTTAAATATCAAAAATTCGCTAACAAACATCCCCGAAGGAGGTATTGCTGTTATCGACAACAGTCCGAGAACAAAAGCCATTGCGCCAATCGGGTTCGTTTTAAAATAGCTACCGGTATCTTTAATCCATCCGCTATTATACACAGCCCTAATTTGCCCGAACTGATAAAACAGTCCCGACTTAACCAAGGTATGAAACACCAGATGCAAAATTGCGGCATAGTATCCTACCTTACCAACAGAGAAAGCCAATAGCACCAATGCCATATGTTCCATGCTGGAAAAAGCAAACATCCGTTTAAAACGCTTTACACGAAACAACTGTATTGCCGCAATCACCAGGCTAATTAGCCCTGTAATTAAAAACACATTTTGCGCCCATGCAACAGAGTCTGACATAGTTAAAATAGAGTAGATACGATATATTGCAATAAATCCGGCATTAACCAAAGCAGTAGATATTATTGCATTTACAGGAGAAGGAGCAACTGTTTTAGCATCGATAGTTGCGGCAAACAGAGGGAATACATTTAATTTGACACTATATCCGGTAAGCATAAACAAAAAAGCTGTTTTCAAGAATAAAGGATTCATTTCCGATGCGACAGACATTAAATAAATAACCGATAATTCGGCGCCTTCCCTATCGGCGGTTTGTGCCGCCAGCAATAAAATCCCCATAAAAGCAACTGCAATTCCCACAGAAGAGACAAATAAATATTTCCACGATGCTTCGAGAGGAGTTTGGTATCGATCGTGAAAGACCAAAAAAACAACCAGCAGACTAGTAATTTCGATACACACCCATAAAATAACCAGATATTCGGAAAAATATACTGCCGACATTACAGCGATCAGCATAATTATTGCAGCAACATAAAACGATTCTTTTCTCACATTATCAAAATGTCTTTCTAAATATAATTTGCTATGATAAAAAGTAGGTATCAAAAGCACGCTAAGAAGTCCATTTAAAAGAACAGAGATATGGTCGAATTTAAAATATAAAGAATCAATTGCATTAATATTTTTATATGCAAAAGCAGTCAATACAAAATGTGTTACAACAACTACAACACCAATTATAGCATTTAATTTTCGTGAAGGAAAAACAAGCACCAACACACTTAAAACAACGGCTATAATAAGAAAATATAATATTATCATTTTTTAATCTTTTAACTTAGATAAACTCTCAACAGAAATATCATCGAAAGTATCTCCTACTTTATTTAAAAACACCCCAATAACCAAAACACCCATTAACACATCGAGTAACACAGCCAAACTCACCATAAAAGGCATCTCATTACCAACAGCAAGCGACAGTAGGAAGATGCCATTTTCTATAATCAAGTATCCCACCAAATGGCTAAAAATATTTTTATGGATAATAATAAAATACATACCACCAATAACCGACGCCAAAGCAACAGTAAGAAACTTAACCTGAATATTACTTCCGGTAAGATAATCGCTTATAAAAAAGCTGCCTAACAATATTAGAGTAATAATTATAATAGAATAAAAAACAGGCACAACACTTTCGTGCACTCTTTTCAGATTATTGCCCTTTCTAAGCCTACTTAAAAACAGCGGTATAGCCACAGCTTTAACCACCAGAGTTTCGAGCAGGATAAGAATCAGTCCAATTAATTGGATATGTATTAAATTATTAAACGCAATGCCAAATAACAATACACCTTGAATTGCCAGTAGCACAATAAACTTTGCCACCCTTTCGGAGAGGACAAAATAGACTAATGTGATGGCATACAAAATTATAAGTACAAAATTCATATCATTAAATTAAAATAAATTTACCTGTTACAATTAACACCGAGATAAAAGCTATTACAGCCAATGCAGAGAGTGAGATTATCCACTGAGGATTTTTCATCATTTTATTACGCGCTTTAAAAGATTCGAGTAAGGCAACTACCACAGCAAAAACAACTTGAATAGCTATAAAAAACAGTATCTGAAATACGAATGGAATTTGCACCGGCAAAACAAAATTAAATATCAAAGCGCCATATATAACAAATTTCAATCCATTAGCAAATTGAATTAAAGCCAAATCGAAACCGCTATAATCGAGCACCATCACCTCGTGAACCATAGTAAGTTCCAGATGCGTTTTAGGGTCATCGACAGGCAGTCGGCTATTCTCGACCATAGCAATATATAGAAATATATACACCGATAAAATTGCTATCAGGTATGACAATTCCGATTCGAAATGCAGGCCATTAAACAAATCGTAAAACGATGTATGACTTGTTAACAAGGCTAAAGATGCCATAATAATAAAAAAAGCCGGCTCTACTAAAAACGAATAATACGCTTCTCTATTTGCGCCCATTCCTTCGAATCCGCTACCGGTATCCATTGCAGCAATAATCATAAAAAATTTACCCACAGCTAAAAGGTAAGCAAACACAACAAAATCACCATCAAAAGAGAATACTGCTTTATAATTCCCGAAAGGGATAAAAAACATTGCAACAAAAATTGTTGCAAAATATATTATCGGCGCAATTTGAAACACAAAGCTAGTAGTACGGCTATATACACTCCCCTTTTTTAAGAGGCGAACATTATCATAAAACACCTGCAACACCACGGGACCTTTTCGTCCAACAATTTTCGCTTTTGTTTTAGAGATAATTCCCGGAAAAAATAAGCTAATAAGAGCAATTAAAATAACACTGCATCCCATATTAAATAATATTAAAAATGGTTAATAAAAATATTATAGCAATAAACACTATCGCGTAAAGCAAATAATGCTGAATATTTCCGGTTTGAAAAACAGCAATCTTTTTTAAAAAAGCGAGCAATTTTTTATTCGGTTTTGTAATTAATTTATCTTCGAATATATCGGATGAATGCAATTTAAAATCACATTTTTCAGGAAAAATCTTATCTTTTTCGATTGGAGAATAGTGTTTATTAACACCCGAAACATAACGAGTAAGATTGCCGATATAATCGGCATATGAAGTGGCAGTATATTGATGCGTAGCAGGATTGGCACCGGTATAACCACACCCCCAAGTTGTTTCGTTCGATACTATTCTGCTTTTTAAAACCCCGGAGCGAATAACAAACAGAATAGCTACAACCAACAACATCACGCCAAGTGAAAGCGAAATACCCGTAAGCGATGGAGCAATCGATTCCAAAGCACTAACATCACCAACAAATATTTTAACAATACCAGCCAGGGGATTTATTATTAAAACCGGCAAAATACCAATACCAACAATAAACACAGAAGCTATTATCTTAGGCAGTAACATCGACGATTCAACTTCGTGGGCATGTTGCGTTTTGGCGCTACGCTCGTTACCCAAAAACACAATACTAAATACTTTTGTGAAACAAAATAGTGCCAAACCACCAATAAGAGCCAGACTTACTATTGCCGCCAGCAGGATAAAACTCAAAGAGAAATCGCCGGTATAAAGCGTTTTAAACATCCCTGAATAGATAAAAAATTCAGATATAAAGCCATTAAACGGCGGCAATCCCGAAATAGCAATTGCACCCAACAGAAAAAAGAGAGCTGTTTTCGGCATCTTTTTAACTAGCCCGCCTAACTGTTCAATATTTCGGGTATGCGTTTGTTTATAAACACTTCCGGCACTATAAAACAGCAACGATTTAAACAGAGAGTGATTAAGTACATGTAAAAATGCACCGGCTAATCCTAATACCGCAAGTATCGAATTATCTATAGCAATTCCTATAACCCCAACTCCAATACCAATACCAATTATACCAATATTTTCGATGCTATGATATGCCAAGAGCTTTTTAATATCGTGCTGAACAATAGCCAAAATCACTCCTAATAAACCAGAAATAATAGAGAGCGACAAAATAAATACTCCAATATTAAGCAAATCGGTATGAATATATGTTAACACACGTAAAATTCCATATATCCCCATTTTTATCATCACGCCGCTCATAACACCGGAAACATGCGATGGTGCTGCGGGATGCGCATGTGGCAGCCACGTATGAAGAGGAATAAAACCGGCTTTAATTCCGAACCCGATAAAAAACAGTAAAAAGAGAGGGAATACACTATTATGTTCGAAATATAGCGCTAAGCTGTCGAAACTAATATCGCCTCCGGTTTTAAAATACACTACTAAAAAAGCAGTAAGCAAAAACGCTAAACCGATATGCATTTGAATAAGATATTTAATTCCTGTTTTTAGCACGCCATCTTTTTCCGATTCAAAAATCACCAGAAAGAAAGAGGAGAGCGACATCAGCTCCCATGCCACCATAAAGCTCAATCCATCTCGCAAAGCGCAAACCAATATCATAGAGATATGTAGCCATGCAAAATTAAAGTAGTGCAATGCAAATTCAGTACTATTTTTCGACTTATAATAGGATTTTAGATATCCCTTTGCATACAAAATCCCGGTAAACATTGTTAAATTAATCACAAGAATAAAAAATGCCGACATCCTATCGATAGTCAAAAATACATCGTAATTTAATATTTTGACAAAATGAAGAGAAACAATTTCCGACTCGGTCAAAGCGCGAATAGCCCAATAACTAGTAACAATAACAACCGCTGCTTGTAACGCTAAGGTAAAAAAATATTTCGCCTTTTTAGATACTACAAACAATCCCAGACTAAAATATAAGAGTAGTTGAAACAGAAATATATCCATTTGAGTACAAATTAATTTAAATAAAAAATATAAACATCCATGATTGGATAATCATGTTAATTTACATCAGACAAAAACAAATTATTATCGGATGCAGTTATAAGAAAATATATTGACAGCTATTATCAGGTGATAATAATTTTATTAACCAAAAAAATATGAAGATACTTATAAGACTGCAAAGACAGACTTACGCCGGTAAAAGTAACAACACGTTTAAACTTAAAGATATGCATTTAGCAGCTTTTATTTTAAGGCTGCAAAAGTAGTTTATTTTTGGTGATAAAAAAAAGTAAAACCGCTATCTATTATGAAAACACATAAATACAGACAGTAATCACTTAAAAAACCCGGCTAAACACCGGGCTACAGCTTGTAAACCTTACGCTGCAGGCAGCCGTTACCGTCCCTCCGCTGCGGGGTATTGGCGGTTTCTTATCCGCAAGGCTTACTAAACACAAATATAAGTAAATTATATAACTTTCGGTTTGTATCTTTGAAATATTAGACACAGTTAATTGCTAAATTTAAGTCACAAATGCAACGTCCGGATCAAACAATAATTTCCCCATAACAAGAGACACAACTCAGAATCGCTCATTGTGGGCTAACCACTTACAGACTCTCTTTTTATTGACAATACTAATATTATTTCTAAAATATTTTTCTTATCTTTGAAAAAGCACGAAAAAACTAAAACTACACTGTCCTATAAATCAAAAAAAATACTGGGATATACAATAGGGTCGCTATTTCGGCATAACAATCCTACACATCAATTCAGTATCGATAATGACTACACAAAAGAGTACGCAAACAATAATAGAGATTCTTATAATGCTTGCCGGTAATGTAAATTATAATATCAAAATGCTGGCAGAGAAGAAAAACATTTCGACACGTACGGCATACAGATATATTGACACTTTACGTAATATTGGTTTTATAATTGAAAAAGAAGGTGAATATCTTAAAATACAAAAAGAGAATTCGTGCTATAAAAACATTTCCAACCTGCTTCACTTTTCGGAAGAAGAGAATTTAATTCTGTCGAAAGCAATACTCTCTATCAGCTCAGATAACTTATTAAAACAAAATTTAATAAAAAAACTCTCTTCTATTTACGATTTCGACAGAGTTGCATACAGTATTGTAGAGAACAAAAACAGCGATAATGTTATCAAATTACTTTCGGCAATAAAAACACAAAAACAAGTAGTATTAAAAAAATATAAATCGAACAATAGCAATACTGTTTCCGACAGAATTGTAGAACCCTTCGACTTTACCAATAATTATGTCTCGATATGGTGCTACGACACTAAAAATAATAGATGTAAAACATTTAAAGTAGCACGCATTACCGAAGTTGTACACACAGAAACAGTGTGGAGAAACAAACCCTTGCATAAAACAAATATTACAGACATTTTTAGAAATAGTGGAGAGACAAAAATAAAAGTGAGTCTTAAACTAAGCCTCAGAGCTAAAAGCTTATTAACAGAAGAGTATCCTCTTAGCGAAGAATTTATCACTCCAAACTATAATAACACATATACTTTTAATGGATGGGTAACACGCTACGAAGGCATAGGACGCTTTGTATTAGGACTGATAGACGAAATAAAAATACTACATCCCAAACAATTACAAGAGTATATAAACAAAAAAATCAGAAATAAAATATCCATTGACACTATTTGACAAAAACAAGTTTTAATATTGTAGATAATACTTAAATAATAAAATAATGAGATTGAAAATAAGTTTTAAACTATCGGGGAAAAAACAATTGCTTCCATTAAATTATCAATATCCGGTTAGCGCATGGATTTACAAAGTCTTTTCACAAGCCGACAAAGAATTTTCTACTAAATTACATGAAGCAGGATACAAACTGGAGAATGGTAAAACATTTAAACTGTTCACTTTCTCGCAACTAAAATTCCCAAACCATACCTGGAAAATAATTCCTAAAAGCGATAGGATGCAGCTTTGGTCAAGAAAAGGATTTTTAACAATAGCGTTCCAACTACCGGAACAGATGGAAAAATTTGTAGTAGGCTTGTTTAATCAACAGAAAGCTTTTATAGGAGATAATATTTCAGGTATTGAATTGGAAGTAGAAAATATTGAAGTACTAAAGGATGAAATACCTAATACTAAAACAGTAAAAATAAAACCCCTATCCGCAATCACCTTAGGACTATTGGAAAAGAATAATAAACACGAAACATATATAAATCCAACACACAGAATATATAAAGAGCTATTCCTTCAAAACCTGCTCGATAAGTACAGCGCCACAGGAGGAAATGACATCTCTATCGATGACTTAAACTTTAACATAACTAAACTCAACACAAAAACCACAAAACAAACCCAAAAACACGACTCGTTTGAAATAGAGGGGTGAGTAGTGAACGCGAGTCACTTCCCAACTGGCCCCGCCATCCGTTGTTTTCAGTACGAGACCGTCGTCACCGCTCGCACCGACCACCCAGCCGATCTGTTCA
>JAYEOD010000537.1:0-7499 GCA_034722575.1 Bacteroidota bacterium
TTTGGCGTGTCAAAAAATAATTTACCTTAACAATAAAGAGCTTTGTTACAAAAAGTGATTGATTGGATGATTGGGTGATTGAGGTTTCTTCTTTCGCTTTGGATTCGAAGGAGAAAAAATTGGTTGAAGGAATGGTTTTCTTTTGTAATTTTGCTCAAAAATAATATAATGAAACGAGCCATACTAAAACCTTTAATACACACGACAATAATTATAATGGCGACTTCCATCCGACCGAAATATAAAATTATAAACGGATGAAACATGTTAATCATGTAAATCCTGTCTAAAAAATAAACATATGAAAAACAACGATCTTTTTGCAGTTTCGCCGGTTGATGGCAGATACCACAGACATACAAAAGTACTGAGCAAATATTTCTCAGAAGCAGCATTAATAAAATATAGAGTAAAAGTAGAGGTAGAATATTTTATCGCTTTATGCGAACTCCCTTTACCGCAACTAAAATCATTCGACAGTTCTCTTTTTGAGCAACTTAGGGAGCTATATAAAAATTTCACTTCCGAGGATGCAAAATATGTTAAAGACATTGAAAAGACTACTAATCACGATGTAAAGGCTATAGAATACTTTGTAAAAAAGAAATTCGATGAGCTTAACATTTCGGAATATAAAGAGTTTATCCATTTCGGATTAACATCGCAAGATATCAATAACACTTCTATGCCTATGATGACTGCTGACGCACAGCATTACGTTATAAAACCATTACTTGATGAGGTTATAGATATCTTAAAGACAAAAACAAAAGATTGGGCTGATATTCCAATGTTAGCACGTACGCACGGGCAACCTGCTTCACCAACAATTTTAGGAAAAGAGATAAAAGTCTTTACAGAGCGTTTAGAAAACCAAATAAAACTTCTTATTCAACTTCCATTTACAGGGAAATTTGGTGGTGCTACAGGTAATTTCAATGCTCATTATGTAGCATATCCCGAAATAGACTGGGTAGAATTTGCGAACAAGCTACTTGGAGATAAGCTACACTTACTACGTCAGCAAACCACAACACAGATAGAACATTACGATTCATTAGCTACTTATTTCGATACTTTAAAAAGAATAAACAATATATTGATAGACTTAGATAGAGACATTTGGGCCTATGTATCGATGAACTATTTTAAACAAAAAATTATTGCCGGAGAGGTGGGGTCTTCAGCAATGCCACACAAAGTAAATCCTATCGACTTTGAAAATTCAGAAGGAAACCTTGGAATAGCAAATGCCTTATTAGAGCACCTATCAAGCAAGCTGCCTATTTCGCGATTACAAAGAGACCTTACAGACTCTACTGTAACACGAAATATCGGAATGCCTTTAGCGCACATGGTAATAGCATTAAAATCGCTTAGCAAAGGATTAAATAAGCTGATTTTAAACGAGAGTCAGCTACAAAAAGATCTTGAAAATAATTGGGCTGTAGTTGCAGAAGCAATACAAACTATTTTAAGAAGAGAGAACTATCCTAATCCATACGAAGCTTTAAAACAACTTACCAGAACAAACGATAAAATTGATCAAAATGAACTCGGAAAATTTATCGATACATTAAAAGTAAGTAATGATATTAAAAAAGAGCTTAAAAAGATTACCCCATGGAATTACACAGGAATTAATCTTGCTAAATAAATTTCCACAAATCACCGCTTCACTATAATTAAAATCTAAAAAAAACAACATTGCTTTTTAGATAGTGAAACGGTGATTTTTATTCATCCCAAAGATGAAGAACAACACAAAAGAGATTAAAAATAAATAGTAAACTAATGAAGATTTGTGGGTTTAGTTTTATTAAAAATGCCGTAAAATACGATTACCCTATTGTGGAGGCGATCACTTCTATTTTACCTATTTGCGATGAGTTTGTTATAGCACTAGGAAAATCGGAAGACGATACGGAAGCTTTGATAAAAAATATCAATAGTAATAAAATAAAAATAGTTTACACCGAATGGAATGAGAGCCTTCGTAAAGGAGGGCATGTTCTTGCTGACGAAACCAACAAAGCCTTTCAGGCAATTGGGAAAGAATTCGACTGGGCATTTTATATCCAGGGCGATGAGGTTATCCATGAAAAATATCTTGACACTATTGTAAAAGAGATGAAACAGTGGAAAGATAATTCTTCTGTAGAGTCGTTAATATTTAAGTATCAACATTTTTATGGTTCATACGACTATATTGGCAATTCACGAAAGTGGTATCGCAGAGAAATAAGGGTAATTAAAAACGACAAAAGCATCTATTCGTATCGCGATGCGCAAGGATTTAGAAAAAACGGAAAAAAATTAAAAGGCAAGCTTATTAACGCCAAAGTAAACCATTATGGATGGGTAAAACCTCCCGAAAAACAGCAAGCAAAACAGCTCACTTTCAACAAACTATGGCACGACGACAAGTATGTAGAAAAACATCATGCCGGAAAAGATGCTTTTGATTATTCGGAAATAGACTCTTTAGCGCGTTTCACCGATACGCATCCTAAAGTAATGCAAAACCGCATTGATAAAATAAATTGGGAATTCGATTTCGACCCTACAGTTAAAAACTTTACTGTAAAAGACTGGTTTTTATACTATTTAGAAAACTCTACAGGATGGAGACCCGGAGAATATAAAAATTATATTATTGTGAGATAAAAAAAACACAGCAAATATGATTTTTTCTTTTAATTATACAAACAAAGTCACTATTTTTGGCTGCATTTTTAAACTTAATAAATATTATGGATCTGAAAGAAATTTTAGCAATAACGGGGAAACCGGGACTTTATAACTTAGTCTCACAGGCAAAAAGTGGGGTGATAGTTGAATCTCTTGATGATAACAAAAAACGATTTCCTGTATTCTCGCACGAAAATCTTAGTTCGTTAGAAGAGATAAGTATCTTTACTGATACGGACGATATGCCACTGAAAAACATTTTAAAAAAAATGTTTGAAAAACACGAAGGTGGTGCATCAATATCCACAAAATCATCGGCAAATGAGCTAAAAGCTTACTTTGAAGAAATTTTACCGGAATACGACAAAGAGCGTGTTTACGTCTCGCATATCAAAAAAGTTATTTCGTGGTATAATATATTACAGAAAAAAGAGATGCTTGATTTTAGTGATTCGGAAGAAAATAAAGAACAATCTGATAATAAAGAATAATATTAAGCTGCCTATATAGGCAGCTTTTTTTTTACTAATTTAGACTGATTAATTTATAAAATATCCCATGTATAAAACTGTTCTTAGACCGCTACTTTTTAAATTCGACCCAGAGATTATTCATCATTTTATTGTTGTCTCTCTAAAAACAATTTTTAAAATACCTTGCACAAAATTTATAGCTAAAAAGCTGTTATCGGTAAACGATCCTATATTAGAGACCAACCTTTTTGGGATTACTTTTCCTAATCCGATTGGATTTGCTGCCGGATTCGATAAAGAAGGATTAATATATAATGAACTCAACTATATGGGATTTGGCTTTGTTGAGATAGGCACTTTTACACCAAAAGGACAACCGGGAAATCCACAACCCAGACTATTTCGCTTAAAAAGCGATAAAGCGCTGATAAATCGCATGGGATTTAATAATAGCGGCGCTGCAAAAGCGGCTGAAAGAATTAGACACAACGCCCCAAAAGGAATTATTGGTGGTAATATTGGCAAAAACACTTCTACTCCCAACAACAAAGCTGTAAAAGATTACGGAATTGTTTTTGAAGAGCTGTTTGATGTGGTAGATTATTTTGTAATTAATGTCAGCTGTCCTAATGTAACCAACCTGCGTGAGCTACAAGACAAAGAGCATTTACTGGAAATTATCACCGAAATAAAGATGAGAAATGAGAGCAAGGCAAACCCTAAACCTATCCTATTAAAAATATCGCCCGATTTAAATAACGAACAGCTCGACGACACAATAGACCTTATAAAAGAGACAAATCTTGATGGTATAATTGCTACTAATACTACCACTTCGCGTGATGGTTTAAAAACACCCGCTGCTAAAATAGAAGAAATTGCTAACGGAGGACTGAGCGGATTGCCGTTAAAAGATCGCTCTACAGAAGTAATTCAATATATATCAGAAAAATCTAACAACACCATTCCTATTATTGGTGTTGGCGGAATAAACACTCCCGAAGATGCTATAGAAAAGCTGGAAGCCGGTGCAGATTTGCTACAGGTTTATACAGGATACATCTACGAAGGACCTTTTATGCTCAGAAAAATAAATAAAGCAACCGCAAAGTGGAGACGCAAGAAGCTATGACATAATTACGAATGAAACAATTACGAATTACAAATTAACGAATTACGAATTAACGAAAATAATAAAACGGTGCGCTGCACCTCAATCTCAATCTCAACCTCAATCTCAACCTCAACCTCAACCTTTTATTTCAATTCTGCGATCTGTTTTTTTAGATCCAGATTTTCTGTCATAAGATTTTTTATAGTCTCTTTTTTGGCTTTATACTGTTCATCCATTTTATTAATACGCGATTCCATATCTTGTATTTGCTCTTTATAATCGCTAATAAACTCTTCTAATTCCACATTTCTTTTACTCGACTCACGCAGTTCATTTCTCAATCTATCGAGCATATCGGTTAGTTTAGCCTGTTCCGACTCTACAAAACCGGCATCCTCCTCCAGCTCTGAATTACGTCCTACATAATTAGCCACTTTTGTTATCAACGACTCTATTCTAGCATTTGTATTAGTCATTTAAAATAATTTTTAATTTGTACCCTACCTTCACTTCCGATGGATCTGTAATATTATTATCCTTCATAATTTTTTTATACTTACTGCCCTCATTATAAAATTTCTTGGCAATAGAATAAAGCGTTTCACCCGCTTGAACACGATAATATTTTACTTTTTGTTGTTGTTTAGGCTGCTGACTTTTACTAATATCATTAGTAGGCTTTGCAATTGTTTTGTTAATTTTTGAAGCAGAGGGTATAACCTTTCGGAATTTAGAATTACTATTACTAACGCCATACTTTTGTTGCATATCGAGCAGAGTGGTTTTTAATTGAGCGTTTTCTCTTGACAAATTAATAATCTTGCTATTTTTTTGCTGTATCTCCATACGGGCATAACGTCCGGAAAGTCCATCAGAAAACAAAAAAACATAACTAACATACGCCATCATAGCAATAATTACAATAACCAAAGCAATAATAATATTTCTCTTCTGTTTAAGCGAATCCCTTAAAGCATATATCTGTCGGAAAGCTGTAATATCGCTATTACACTTCGGACATTTTGCTGCTGATTCGGGTATTCCCTTATAACTACAAATAGGACAATCCATTTTTTCTGTTTTATATTAGCAAGTTATTATTCTCTCTTCTCTACTACAAATGCATTTCTCTTAAGTCGGTAATTAGCATCCCATACATCCAAAATCTTTTCGACGCAGCATCTCATTCTTATCTGAATAGCAAAAATACGTTGGATCAAACCCCGGCCCAAGCCATCTGATTGTCTCCACATACTCTTCGTGACCGGAATTAGTAATAATTTCTAACAGGTCTTTATATCCATCTACCCCTCCACAACCTTCGGGAGGACAATTCATTTCGCCATTATCACAAATAGGATATGCGCTATGAGGATTCACTTCTGACATTTTTTCCAATAAAATTTCGTGAACCCAACCATCACCTAAATCATACTCATAAATAATAGTATCACCCTCTTTTTTCAACAAATTCAACACCTTATAATCTCTGTAATCAATATTAGATACATCATCACCAAAATTATCAGAAGGCACTACATAATACTTTTTATTTTTAATAAATTGATGCGGATAGGAATTAGTCCAGCCCATCACTGTCTGAATCATCTTATGAAAATCACTAAGCAATATACCTGAATGGATATACAAACGTCTCCATATCAATGGTTGTATTCCTTTTAAAGAAATTTTTATTTGATATATTTTTTCAGCCATAATCGTATGTTTTTTTTATTAAACACCCCTCAAATTACTATACAAATCAAAATCAGCCCTGTTCCTTCTAAATATAATGTTTTTTTTTATTTTTCTTTGTCCTTTTGCCCTGATATCAAGATATTAAAGATTCTATTTAACATAATATTTCTTCTCCGTTTATAGTTTTGTTTTTTATTAATACAATTGTAAACCTTGAAAGTTTATCGAAACCCTGCAGGCTGGTAACGCTTTTGTTGTAAATATTTTAATCTCTAGTTATGCTTTGTCCATAACAATTATTTTTTTAAAGGTAACAATTTTTCTGAACATCACTACCACACTGCAATATATAGCAACTACATTATAGAATAGTTACTTCGGGAAAGAGTTTAATGCCGAAACGTTTTTCTACATCACTTTGTATTTTAACAGAAAGAGCTGCTATTTCCTCTCCTTTAGCATCGCCATAATTAACTAGCACCAAAGCCTGATGGGGATATACGCCGGCATCGCCACAGCGAAAACCTTTCCAGCCACACTGTTCAATCAACCATCCGGCCGGAATTTTATAATTACTACCCACCTTATAGTAAGGCATATCACGATAGCCCTCTTTTATTTTATCGAAAAGCAACTTATTTACAACAGGATTTTTAAAAAAACTACCCACGCTACCGATATGGTTTATATCCGGCAATTTTTCTTTACGGATACGTGAGATAACCTGTTCTACAAGAGCGCACGATATTTTTGAAATATTCATTGCCTCTATTTCGCTTTTAATAGAGCCATACTGAAGATTAAACTCCGGATTTTTATTTAGTTTTATTATCACTGAAGTGATAAGATACTTTCCTTGCAATTCGGTTTTAAAAATACTCGAGCGATATTCGAATTTACACTCAGCATTAGTAAACTCACGCATTAAACCTGATGCTAATTCTATTGCTTCCACACTTTCAACAACATCTTTTACCTCCATGCCATAGGCGCCAATATTTTGCACAGGGCTGGAACCCACATCTCCGGGTATCATGGCAAGATTTTCTACTCCTCCCCACTCTCTAGCGGCACAATATCTCACAAAATCTGTCCAATCCTCTCCGGCATTTACTTTTAAAACAATATCATTATCATTCTCCTCAATAATTTCTATCCCTTTAAAAGCCACCTTTACAATTAAGCCTTTATATTTTTTTGTAAAAAGAATATTACATCCGCCACCAATTATCATTACATTATGATACTCGTGCAACTGATTTCGAACAAATTCCAATGCCTGATCAATATCAGATAACTCCACAAAAAAATCTGCCTCAACATCAACATTAAAACTATTTAACTCTTTTAAAGATTTATTCTCTTCTACAAACACCATGGATAAAGATTTTAAGAAACAAATTTAAGAAATAATGACGAAAGTAGAGACAAATTTTTTAAACAAATAAGAATCTTAAGATATGGCAAGTGACTTCACTTGATAGTCGGATTAAAATTCTTATTTTCGCTGTAAATAAAACAAT
>JAYEOD010000538.1:0-7469 GCA_034722575.1 Bacteroidota bacterium
TCAACCTCAATCTTAACACCCCATTTACACATATACATACGTCTATCTTTTAATTGTCAATCTATACCTTAAAAATATAGTTAAATAATTATTAAAAAACCACCGATACTAATCTTTTAATACATACATTTGCCGTCGATTTTGGTTACCGAAAGGTATTAATAGGGAATCAGGTGTAAATCCTGAACAGTACCCGCTGCTGTAAGCTCTAACAACTTTTTAAAAACCTCCGCCACTGTCATACACTGATGGGAAGGCCTTTAAAAGAGAGTAAGTCAGAAGACCTGCCAATAAATATGATTTCTATTAGCTTTCGGGAATTGAAGCTATGGAAAGGCTAGGTATATATCTATACATTCCCTTCCCATTATTTTTTTCCAAGCAAGCTATTAGAATTTAATAGTGTATTAATTTCATTAACTAAAAATTAAAAGAAATGAAAAAAATTAGCTTGCTGCTAGTTGTAATGCTTACAGGAATAATCACCTTTGGGCAAACAATTTTTCAAGAAAATTTTGCAGACGAAGTTATTCCTGCAAACTGGGACAACATCGACAATGGCACATCGGGTCAAATGTGGCAGTTCAACAATCCCGGAAATCGTACTTTTAACTCAAGTACAAGTTCAAACGGATTTGCAATTCTCGATAGCGACAATTACGGATCAGGAGACGGTCAAAACGCTGACCTGATCTCACCAACCATCGATTTAAGCACTAATCCTACAGTGTTTTTACAGTTTGAACATTACTTTAAAAAATATGGTAGTAGTTCAGCAACCCTGTCTTACAGCATAGACAACGGTAATTCGTGGACTGAACTCAATTCGTGGACAGGAACCAACACAGAAAATGCTGCCACATACAGTAATGATTTATCTGATAAAATAGGTGGAGAAGCTCAGGTAAAACTAAAATGGAACTACACAGGAGACTATGCTTACTACTGGTGTATAGACGATATTAAGCTTTACGCCCCCGCAAATATGAGCCTCGAATCGCAAACTACAGCACAAACCAATTGTGATATAGTTCCAATAGGATCAACAAATCAGGAAGTGATTTCAATTCAGCTTGTTGCCAACGGAGAAATAAATCCTTTAGAAGTAACAAAACTCGATTTTTCGACTACAGGAACAACTTCATTATCAGACCTTACAAATGCAAAAGTTTTTTACACCGGAAATAGTGATGCAATAAATGCTGATTCACAATTTGGCGAGACAGTAGTATTATCAGAAGAAAATTTCTCTATTTCAGGAAACCAAACTTTAGTTGATGGAACAAATTATTTCTGGCTTGTATATGATATTGCAGATAATGCAACGGCAGGTAATTTTGTAGATGCCACATGTAATAAATTTTCTGTTTCAGAAACTGAATATACACCTGTAATTACATCTCCTGATGGACATAGAGAAATAAAATCAGTTGTTCTTATGCCTTCCGGCGATGACAATAATTTTACTGTAATCGATGAAACTCCATTCTTTGATAATGGAGGAATAGGAAATAATTATTCTGATGACTTTAATGGGGTAATTACTTTTTATCCCGGAGTTGAAGGAACAAAAGTTCAAATAGATTTTTCATCCTTTGAAATAGCAAAATATGGTTGGAATGATTATTTAAAAATATACGACGGCAACTCTACTAACGCTACACTAATAGATAAATTCTTCGGAATAGAAGGCGAATCCGGATCTAACCTACCGGAAACTGTTAAATCAGAAGCTCAGGATGGTAGCCTTACCATACAATTTATATCTAACTCCTCAAGTAATTACGCCGGTTGGCAAGCAATTGTATCAAACTACACCCCTCCTGTAATGACATTTGTTTCCGGCACAACCACCCAAACAAATAACAATATCCTTAAAAAAGGTCTCGAAAATGCAGAGGTTATAGGAATTGAAATTGTAACCGATGGACTTGCTTCACCTTTAAAATTAACAGATCTTATCCTCAGCACAGAAGGTTCTACAGCCAATACAGATATTGCAAATGCAAAAGTTTATTATACCGGAGCATCAAATTCTTTTGCTACAACAAATCAATTTGGAGAATCTTTTGCCAGTCCTGATGGCGAATTTACAATTAGCGCAGAACAAGAACTTGTTAAAGGGACTAATTATTTCTGGCTTGCTTTCGACATTTCAGATAATGCAACGGCAGGTAATTTTGTAGATGCCACATGTAATAAGATTTCTGTTTCAGGAACTGAACATACACCTACTACCACATCTCCTGAAGGAAACAGGGAGATAAAACAAGCACTTAGTGGTGAATATACAATTGCACCTGAAAATGGCGACTACTCATCTTTTACCAATGCAATTAGCGATCTTACTGAACTTGGAGTATCTGGTGCTGTAACTTTTAATGTTGCCTCAGGTACATACGACGAATATATTATCTTACCTGAAATTATTGGAACAAGCGAAACCAAAACAATTACTTTTAAATCTCAAAGCGGAAATAATGATGATGTGATTTTATCATACAATTCCGGATATACCGAAAAAGCAATTATAAAACTGGACGGAGCCGATTATATCACTTTTCGTGATATGACAATAACAACAAGCGGAACCAACTATGCAACCTTAATTATTATTACAAATGAGGCTACACACAACTCATTTATAAATAATAAAATAATTGGAGTTGAGGTAACTACTTCTGGTTATAATAATGATAAACATCTTGTTTATTCGCCTCAAATATCTGCTGATGAAAAAGTTAATGATTCATATAATGTTTTCCGTAATAACACATTCGAAAATGGATACATTGCTCTTTATCTTGTTGGGAAAGGATGGCAAAAGCCGAATGAATTAGGGTTGGAAATCACAGGGAACTCCTTTATAAACCAATATTCGAAATCAATTTACCTCAACTATCAAGAGGATATGATTATTTCGGGCAACAGTTTCACAAATGATACTGATGCCAAAAACGGATTCCAGGCAATTGACGCTTTCCGTATTTACGGAGGAAATCAAATTGTAAAAAACAGTTTCGATCTTAATTTTAACAACAACGATTGTGTAGGAATTGAAATCCGCCCCTCTACTGCTACCGAAGGTGATGAAGCATTAATTGCCAATAACTTTATCCACCTCAATACAAATGCAGGATACTCTTATGGGATTTTTGTTTCAGATGATGAAGCAAAACACTGCAATATTGTTAACAACAGTGTAAATATTACAGGATCGAGTGTCGGTAGTGCTGCCATTTTTATGGAAGACCCTATACAAAACTTTAATCTGAAAAATAATAACTTCATCAATAACGCAGGAGGTTATGCAATTAGAGCAAAAAGCAGTTCTGCTTCCGGATTTGAATCTGATTACAATAACTTATACACTTCCGGTGAAAATATTGCTAAGCTAGGTGCTGATGTTTATACTAATCTTGCTGCATGGCAAGATGTAAATTCATACGATGCAAACTCAATTTCCATTGATCCTGCATACTTAAGTGCTTCTGATTTGCATATCCCTCAAAATGCAGCTCTCGAAATAGCAACTCCTCTATCTTACGTAACCGAAGATATTGATGGCGATTTAAGAGATGAAACAAATCCATATATTGGTGCCGACGAATTTAATGCACCAGATATCGAAGCTCCTATTTTTGCGGATAATTATCCTGCTATTGAAGAGATTACTTCAGAAAGCGCAATTGTACTTGGAAAGATCAATGAACACGGAACTCTTTATTATGTTGTTCTTACCGATGAAGCTACAGCACCAACTTCTACGCAGGTTAAAGCCGGAACTGACGCTACAGACACAGCTCTTAATAACAACAGAAAAGGATCGGCAGAATTAGTTGAGAATTCTGAAGCTTCTACTTTAATTTCTGAATTGGAATCTTTAACAGATTACGATGTTTATGTTGTTGCGGAAGACAATAGTTTAAATCTACAAGACGCTCCTGTTAAGTTAGACCTAATAACTTTAAAGGCACCAACAATGGTATCTACTTTTGACGACATTGATCTTGCCGGAGAATTATTCTGGAATGGGTCAGACGAAACTGGTGGTTTTATAAGTGGTAATGCTTATTTTATTAATAATTATGATGCTACTTATAACTCATGGGATGGATTTGCCTATTCTAAAGTTACAGATAACACTACAGCAGGTATCAGTAATCAATATAGCGCGTATGCCGGACTTGGTGTTAACGATTCAGAAAACTATGGCGTAGCATATGTGAATTCGTATACAGGTTCGTTTCCCACGGTAAGCTTTACAAATACCACTGAAGGTGAAATTATTTCCGGATTTTACGTTACCAACAATACTTACGCTGCTCTTTCGATGTTAAATGGCGACCCGTACGCTAAAAAATTCGGTGGAGAAGATGGTAATGATCCTGACTGGTTTAAACTAACAATTAGAGGAATTGACGCTGAAGGTAATTACTCTGATTCGCTAGATTTCTTTCTTGCAGATTATCGTTTCGAAAATAATTCAAAAGATTATATTCTTGACGAATGGACATGGATAGACCTTACAGGACTTGGTGAGATAATAGGGCTTGATTTCAAACTCTCTTCATCAGATAACGGGATTTTTGGAATGAATACTCCGGCATATTTCTGTATCGACGATCTTAATGGCACAGGAACAGCTTCTGAATTAATTGTTGACGCAGGAACAGACAAAATAATAAACCCGGGAGAATCAATTAATTTAAACGCTATTGTTAGTGGCGGTACAGCTCCATACACATATAGTTGGACTCCAACTGAATCGTTAAGTGATGCAAATATTTACAATCCATACGCATCACCGATAACAACAACCGAATATGTATTAACAGTTACTGATGCACAAAACAATACTGTCACAGATAATGTTACTATTTCGGTCAACCATACCTTAACAGTTAGAACCTGTAATGATGCCTCTATTACAATTGGATCGTCTGCAAAACTTTATGCCACAGTATTAGGAGGAGTCGCTCCTTACTCATACTCATGGGCTCCTGCAGAAACCCTTGATAATGCCGGTATCTACAACCCTACAGCAACTACAACAGTTACTACCGAATATATTGTAACCGTAACAGATGCAGAAAACAACACTGCTACAGATTCTGTTACTGTATATATAAACGAACCTCTTGTTGTTCAAACAGGTGTCGACCAAACAATTACTTACGGAGAATCAAAATATCTTGTAATTTCAGTTTCAGGCGGAGTTTCACCATATACTTATTCATGGTCTCCTGCTGAGAGTTTAAATAATGCTACTCTCTGCAACCCAACAGCTACTCCGGAAATAACTACAGAATACACTATTACCGTTACCGACAGTAATGGAAATATTGCCTCTGATAAAATAGTAATAACAGTAATTCATTCTACCGAAGTTGAAGAGGGAGAAGATAATGAAATTTCGATTTATCCTAACCCTTTTACTAATAATCTTAATATCTCATTAAATGAGTATACTACAAAAAACATCATTATACGCGATGTTTCAGGAAACATTATTTTTGCTAACGAAAATTTCATAAGCAATAAATTAACAGTTAATCTTAATGATATTCCTGCAGGAATTTACTTTGTAACCATTATCTCCGACAAGGAGAAAATAGTTAAGAAGATTATTAAAATGTAATTGTATTAATAAGACCCATTAATAAACACTAAAGGCCGGAAATTAATTTCCGGCCTTTAATGTTTATTTAATAAGTTATAGAATCACTAAAAATTCTAACTCTACAACCTCAATAAAAACAAAAAAGCCTCTGAAAAATTCAGAGGCTTTTTTTTGAGCGAAAGACGAGATTCGAACTCGCGACCCTAACCTTGGCAAGGTTATGCTCTACCAGCTGAGCTACTTTCGCATTCTGTAACGCTTATTGCGAGTGCAAATATAAAAATAAAATTATATCGCCACAATATTACTAAATCTTTTTTACTCTTTTTTTCAATCTCAAAAGCAGCAATATCAAACTCAATTGTTTATAAAAAAAAAACAGCCGAATACTAAAAAAGTATTCGGCTGTATAAAGTTCGATTACAACATTAAAAATAATGTTTTGTGTACCCAGAGCGGGAATTGAACCCGCACGACCGATAAAGGTCATTGGATTTTAAGTCCAACGTGTCTACCAATTCCACCACCTGGGCAGATTTCCATCAAATCTATTTTAAGAACTTTTGAGCGAAAGACGAGATTCGAACTCGCGACCCTAACCTTGGCAAGGTTATGCTCTACCAGCTGAGCTACTTTCGCATAATCTATTGCTCCATTGCGGGTGCAAATATAGAACAATAAATTAATTCACAATAACAATTTTAATTTTTTTTCATCTTTTTTTTAAAAAAAATCTACGCTACAACTACCGTGCAGCATAAAAGTCAGTTATTTCTCTGCATATCAACGCTATCTGTTTTTCTTCTAACTCCACATAAAAAGGCAATCGAATTATACGTTCCGAAAATTTTATAGTATTCGCTAATTTACCACCGCTGTATTTACTTTTAAAGTATTCGCTTTTGTGCAATGGGAGATAATGAAAGACTGATAAAACACCTTTTTTCTTTAATGATGCCAATACTGCATCACGCTCTTTTAAGCTATTAGCAAAGAAATAAAACATATTGCCATTTTTTGTAGCATAATCCGGAATTCCCGGAATAGATATTTTTCCTTCCTCATTTAAGCTATTCAACTTTTTGCTATAACTTTCCCAAACCTGTTTTCGTTTGTTCTGTATCTCATCGAGCGATTCTAGCTGAGAGAACAAAAATGCTGCTGTAAGATCGGATGGCAAAAAAGAAGAGCCTATATCAACCCAGCCGTACTTATCCACTTCCCCTCTTTTAAAAGCAGCTCTATTTGTTCCTTTCTCCCAAATAATTTCAGCACGCTTAGCAAATCGTTCGTCATTAACTGTTAGCATACCACCTTCGCCGCAGATAATATTTTTTGTTTCATGAAACGAGAAAGTCCCAAAATGCCCGATAGAACCCAAAGCCCTGCCTTTATAATACGAATCAATAGCATGAGCAGCATCTTCAACAACAAGGATATTATTTTTATTGGCAATATCCATCACCCTATCCATATCAACAGCAACACCGGCATAATGCACTACCACAATAGCTTTTGTTTTATCTGTTATCAACTTCTCTATTTCGTCAATATCAATATTTGGAATATTTTCTTCCACATCAGCAAAAATAATTTTAGCACCACGCAATTCAAAAGCATTTGCTGTAGTAACAAATGTATAAGAAGGCATTATCACCTCATCGCCGGGTTTTATATCGCATAATATTGCTGTCATTTCTAATGCATCGGTGCAAGAACTTGTAAGAAGCACTTTACCAAAGCCAAATTTTTCTTCAAAATATTTATGACATTTTTTTGTAAAAACACCGTTTCCAGATATTTGTCCGGTATAAACACATTGAGCAATATTACGAGCCTCTTTCCC
>JAYEOD010000539.1:0-7440 GCA_034722575.1 Bacteroidota bacterium
ATAATGTATCAATAATTAATAACCACACAAAAACAAGCTTTTTACCTATCTTCGTGGCAATTTTAAAAACATCAAAAATAAAAAAATATTCTATATGATCACAAAACAACTTATAAATCCAAATAGTATTGTAGTAGTTGGTGGCTCTAACGACATAGAAAAACCCGGAGGCAAAATCCTAAAAAACATTATCGATGGAAATTTTAAAGGCGATTTGTATGTCAGCAACCCAAAAGAGACAGAAGTACAAGGAATAAAAAGCTATAACAATCCTAATGATTTACCTCAGGTAGATTTAGCTATTATAGCAATTGCTGCAAAATACTCTTTCGATACCATCAAATTATTATCAGAAGAAAAAGGAACAAAAGCCTTTATCATTCTTTCAGCAGGATTTAGCGAAGAGAGTGAAGAGGGACGCCTTTTAGAAGAAAAAATTGTTGAACAAATCAATAAAGTAAAGGGTTCGTTAATAGGACCAAACTGCGTAGGGATATTAACACCAAATCATCACAGTATCTTCACCTATCCTATCCCAAAATTAGATCCACAAGGGGTTGATTTTATCTCCGGTTCCGGTGCTACTGCATGTTTTATTATGGAAGCCGGTATTCCGAAAGGACTGCGTTTTGCAAATGTTTTTTCTGTAGGAAACAGTGCGCAAATGGGTGTTGAAGAGATATTAAAACACTTAGACGAAAATTTCGATGCTGAAAAAGATCCTAAAGTAAAACTGTTATATATCGAAAACATCGATAAACCACAGATGTTACTAAAACATGCCTCTTCATTAATACTAAAAGGGTGTAAAATAGCTGCAATAAAAGCCGGAGGCTCCGAAGCCGGAAGTCGTGCGGCATCTTCTCATACAGGAGCTTTAGCTAGTTCCGATGAAGCAGTTAACGCTCTTTTCCGTAAAGCGGGAATAGTTCGTTGTTATGGTCGCGAAGACCTTATCAGCGTTGCATCTGTATTTATGCATCCTGAATTAAAAGGAAAAAATATTGCAATAATAACGCATGCCGGAGGACCGGCTGTTATGCTAACAGATGCACTTTCTGATGGCGGTTTGGATATTCCCAACATCGAAGGCGATGCTGCCGAAGAGCTTAAAGAAAAACTTTTCCCGGGCTCTTCTGTCTCTAATCCCATCGATTTTTTAGCTACCGGAACAGCAGAACAATTGGGTACTATTATCGATTATGTAGATCAAAAATTCGATAATATCGATGCTATGGTTGTAATTTTCGGTACACCGGGATTATTTAAAATTTTTGATGTTTATGATGTTCTTCACGAAAAGATGAAAACGGCTAAAAAACCTATCTATCCGGTATTACCATCAACACTAACAGCAAAAGAAGAGGTTACAGAATTTCTTTCTAAAGGAAGAGTAAATTTTCCTGATGAAGTAACCTTAGGTAACGCTCTTACAAGAGTATATAAAACAAATTCTCCTGAAAAAGAGAACGTAGAAACAGCAAAAGTTGATACTAAAAAAATAAGAGAGATTATTGCTAAATGCGATAACGGATATATTGCTCCAAATCATATTCAGGATTTACTCGATGCAGCAGGTATTGCACGTGCAGGAGAAGCAGTAGCTTCTACTAAAGAAGAGGCTGTAAAAGAGGCTTCAAAACTGGGTTTCCCTATTGTGATGAAAGTAGTTGGGCCTGTTCATAAATCGGATGTTGGTGGTGTTGTTTTAGATGTTAAGAATACTGAAACTGTTGAAAAAGAGTTCGACAGAATGATGCAGATAAAAGATACTACAGGAATTTTAATGCAGCCAATGCTTAGCGGAATGCAAATTTTTGTTGGTGCTAAAAAAGAGGACAAATTCGGACATATGGTTTTTGCCGGTTTGGGAGGAATTTTTATCGAAATACTTAAAGATGTTAACTCATCATTAGTTCCTGTTACTATAAATGAAGCTACCAATATGATTAAAAATCTTCAATCATATAAGCTTATTCAAGGTACTCGCGGACAAGAGGGGATTAATGAAGAGAAATTTAGTGAAACAATTTGGCGTCTATCTGCGCTATTGCAAGCAGCACCTGAAATTGTGGAGATGGATTTGAATCCACTACTAGGCACAAAAGACAATGTTATTGCTGTTGATGCACGAATAAATATCGAAAAATAATATTTCCATTATCTGATTGGCTTAATTGCCAATCAGATTTTTTATATAAAACAAAAATACATGAGAAAAAAAGATCTATTTTTTATTTTAGGTGTAATAGCCTTTTTTATTCCTTTCGTCCTTTTCAGTGATTTACTTTCATTTTATAAAGATTTTAATCATTCAAATCCAATGGTTACAAGTTTTATAAAATTCGCTTTACTTGCCACTCTTGGAGAGGTAATCGGATTACGCATTAAAACAGGCGTTTATTATCAAAAAGGCTTTGGTATTATGCCTCGCGCTATTGTTTGGGGAATTATCGGGTTAACCATAAAAATGGCTTTTGTTATTTTTTACACAGGCACACCAATATTCCTCGAAAAAACATTAGGATTAGAAGGTGCTATAAAATATATCCAAGGACCGCTCTCTTTTAATAAATTGCTTATAGCTTTTTCTATTAGTGCGGCAATGAATTTGATTTATGGTCCTATTATGATGACAATGCATAAAATAACAGATATTCATATCATTAATAATGGAGGTACTTTGCGAGGTTTTTTCAAACCACTAAAATTTACCGAGATTTTTACCAACCTGAATTGGAAAGTGCAATACAATTTTGTGTTTAAAAAAACTATTCCATTTTTCTGGATTCCGGCTCATACTATAACATTCCTACTTCCGGTTGATATGCAAGTATTATTTGCTGCCATATTAGGAATTATGCTTGGAGTTATTCTTGCTATAGCAAGTCAAATGAGTAAATAATACTGCTCCTTAATATTCGTAAACTTGCACATAGCAATGAAGCGGAAACTTACAAATTTGAGGTATCAATAAATTTAACTATATTTGAACGACTCAATTAACAATCAATATTTATCAAAAAAACAACAATAATATATGAGAACAGATACTCCTATTAACTATAAAATCGTTCAACAAAAGCTCAAGGAGAATAAAATTGAGAATGTTGGAAAATCATCTATTAGAGAGATAAAAAAGCTGATAGATGATATACAAGAAGGTACCGGAAAGAAATTCATCCGTATGGAGATGGGTGTTCCGGGATTAAAACCTGCGCAAGTTGGTATAGATGCTGAAAAAAAGGCATTAGACAATGGTGTAGCGGCTATATATCCTGATATAAGAGGAATCCCTCCTTTAAAGGAAGAGATGTCGCTTTTTGTTAAGAATTTTCTTGATATAGATGTAGATCCAAAAAGTTGTATTCCAACGGTAGGCTCTATGCAAGGTGGTTTTGCGTGTTTTTTAACTCTTAACCGCATGGATAAAGAAAAAACAAAAACGCTTTTTATCGATCCGGGCTTTCCTGTTCAAAAACAACAAATTAAAGTATTAGGACAAGAGTACGAAACATTTGATGTTTACAACTATCGTGGCGAAAAATTACGTGCAAAACTAGAGTCATACTTCTCTAAAGGAGATATTGCTACAGTAATATACTCAAACCCTAACAACCCTTCATGGATCTGTTTTACAGATACTGAACTACAAATTATTGGCGAATTAGCTAACAAATACAATATTATTGTAATTGAGGATTTAGCCTATTTTGCTATGGATTTCCGTAAAGATTACTCTGTACCGGGTGAAGCACCATTTCAACCTACAGTAGCAAAATACACTGATAATTGGGTGATGTTGATCTCCAGCTCGAAAGCATTTAGTTATGCCGGACAACGAATTGGCATGCTGGTTCTTTCAAACTCTTTATTCAACATGGAAGCACCGGAGTTATTACGTTATTATAACTCTTCTAATGTAGGACACGTAATGATATTCGGAACACTTTATTCATTAAGTTCAGGTACTGCACACACCGGACAGTATGCTTTAGAGGCTATTTTAAAAGCTGTTAATAATGGTGAATATAAATTCCGTGATGATGTTTTAGAGTATGGTAAGAAAGCCGCAATCATGAAGAAACTATTTCTTGATAATGGCTTTGATATCGTTTATGATAAAGATGAAGACGAACCAATTGCAAACGGTTTTTACTTTACATTTTCTTATCCTGGTTTTTCGGGTGATGAATTATTAAACAAATTAGTTTATTACGGAATTAGCGCTATTTCATTAGCCATAACAGGAAGTGAACGTACAGAAGGCATAAGAGCATGCACCTCTTTAATTTCCAGAGATCAATTTGGCGATTTAGAAAACCGTCTTAAATTATTCAACGAACATCACAAATAATAAAACACTTTTATATAGTCTTTTTAAGAAAACGTTGAAAACACCTCAAAAAACAACGCTTTTTTAAAAAACTTAAGTAAAAACACGTATAATATTTTTTAGCATAATTTTTAAATGTTATAAATTAACATTGAGACACAAAAAAAATTGTATTTCAATAAAAAAATACTGAAATTTAGTTAATTTCGTGGCAGTAAAAAAAATAATAAACTCAATTCATAAACCTAAATAATATGGCAAAAATTAAAGGTGACATTGAAGTTGATATAGAAAAATGTAAGGGGTGCGAAGTTTGTATCGACGTATGCCCTACAAAAACTATAGCAATGTCTAAAGAGGTTAACAGTAAAGGGTATCACTACATGCAAAATGTAAATGATGCATGTACCGGATGTACTAACTGTGCCGTTGTTTGTCCTGACGGTGTAATCACTGTTTTCAGGGTAAAAGAGTAATTTAGTATTATAAAAAAATCAACCTAATAATGAAGAAAGAACTTAAGTTAATGAAAGGCAACGAGGCAATAGCTGAAGCAGCTATTCGCTGTGGTGTCGATGCTTATTATGGGTATCCTATTACTCCACAATCGGAAGTAATGGAATATCTGATGGCAGAAAAGCCAGAAGAGCGTACCGGAATGGTAGTTCTTCAGGCTGAAAGTGAGACTTCTTCCATCAATATGGTTTACGGTGCTGCCGGTACAGGTAAACGCGTAATGACTTCTTCTTCCAGCCCTGGGATATCTCTTATGGCAGAAGGATTATCATATATAGCTGGTGCACAATTACCATGCGTTGTAGTAAATGTTTCTAGAGGAGGTCCCGGATTAGGAACTATCCAACCTTCGCAATCAGATTATTTCCAAGCAGTTAAAGGTGGTGGACATGGAGACTATAAACTAATTGTTTTAGCTCCTGCATCAGTTCAAGAGATGTACGATTTTCTTCCTAAAGCATTCGATTTAGCAGAGAAATATCGTAACCCTGCTATGATTTTATCTGACGGTGCAATTGGTCAGATGATGGAAAAAGTTTATGTTGACGAACAAAAATCGCGTAGAACAGAAGAGGAAATCAAAAAAGCTTTCCCTTGGGCTACTACAGGTCATAAAAGTTCGGAGAGAAATATTATTACCTCTTTAGAACTTGATCCTTACAAACAAGAAAAGGTAAATGATGTTCTTCAAGCAAAATATCGTGAAATAGAAGAGAACGAAGTTCTTTTTGAAGAGATAAATTGCGAAGATGCAGAATACATTTTTGTAGCATATGGTTCTAGTTCCAGATTATGTCAAAAATCAATAGAACTTGCTCGTGCAAAAGGAATCAAAGTTGGACTATTACGTCCTATTACTCTTTTTCCTTTTCCAACAAAACGTATTCAAGAATTAGCCGGTAGAGTAAAAGGATTCCTTTCTGTAGAAATGAGTGCCGGTCAAATGGTGGAAGATATAAGATTAGCTGTTAACGGCAAAATTCCTGTGGAACATTATGGTCGTTATGGTGGTGTTATTCACTCACCGGAAGAAATTCTTGAAGGACTGGAAACTAAAATTATCGGAGGTTAATATGCAAGATATAAAAAAGCCAGAAAATATAGTATATAAAAAGACCAAACTAATGACGGACAAGCAATTGAGCTACTGTCCGGGTTGTGGTCACGGTACAGCACACCGAATAGTAATGGAAGTTATTGAAGAGATGGGGCTTGAAGAAACAACTATTGGAATTGCTCCTGTAGGCTGTTCTGTACTTGCATACGAATTTATGAATATCGATATGCAACAAGCTTCTCACGGACGTGCTCCTGCAGTAGCAACAGGTATCAAAAGAATATGGCCGGAAAAAACTGTTTTTACTTATCAGGGCGATGGTGACTTAGCGGCTATTGGTACTGCAGAAACTATTCATGCTTGCAACCGTGGCGAAAATATCGTTATTATCTTTATCAATAATGGCATCTACGGAATGACAGGTGGTCAAATGGCTCCTACTACTTTAAAGGGCATGAAGACTGCTACATCACCTTTTGGTCGTGACCTGAAAAAACATGGAAACCCTTTAAAGATGACTGAATTAGTTGCTACTTTACCAGGTACTTGTTATGTGACTCGTCAGGCTGTTCATAAACCTGGTCATGTTCGTAAAGCCAAGAAAGCTATTAAAAAAGCATTCCAAAATCAGCTTGAAAACAGAGGCACATCTTTTGTGGAGATAGTTTCAAACTGTAATTCAGGATGGAAAATGAGTCCAACAGATTCAAATAAATGGATGGAAGAAAATATGTTCCCTTTCTACAAATTGGGAGATATTAAAGTTCCTGAAGATAAATAACAGAAAAAATAGAGAATTATGACTGAAGAAATCATCATAGCCGGTTTTGGAGGACAAGGTGTACTTTCTATGGGAAAAATTCTTGCATATTCTGGAATTATGCAGGAACAGGAAGTTAGCTGGATGCCATCTTATGGACCAGAAATGCGCGGTGGTACTGCGAATGTAACAGTTATCCTTAGCGATAACCGTATTAGTTCGCCAATTCTATCGGAATTTGATACTGCCATTATTTTAAACCAACAATCGTTAGATAAATTTGAATCGAGTGTTAAACCCGGAGGTACTCTAATTTACGACCCTAACGGTATATCTAATCACCCTACTCGTAAGGATATTGATATATACCAAGTTGCTGCTAATAAAGAAGCTACTGCAATGGGGATGACAAAAGTATTTAACATGATTGTTTTAGGAAGTTTCCTAAAGGTTAAACCAATAGTAAAAATGGAAAACGTTATTGCAGGATTGAAAAAATCTCTTCCTGAGCGTTACCATCATCTTATTCCTATGAATGAGAAAGCTATTCAACGTGGTTTAGATATCATTGAAAAGAAAAATTAAACCTATTAAGGTTTTCTTGAATATTAAAAAAGCTGCCTATAAAGGGCAGCTTTTTTAATATTATAACACTTGTATTTTTCAAATTTGTTAGCATATAGACATAAAAAAAGCCTCTCAATAAATGACAGGCTATTTTTTATAAAAAAAAGAAATTATCTATTAGATTACACGAACGTTTACTGCGTT